>RGVM01000629.1 GCA_010027295.1 Chitinophagia bacterium | reverse complement strand
AGGCGCCGTCTGCGAACACCTCCTTTTCGACGAGCATCCGGTAGAGTTTCCGGTTGAACGAGACGCATTTCTCGATGGTGACGCCCTGGTCGGCATCGATGAAGACCTTGATGTTGTCCACCGGTTTCAGCAGGACCTGCACCAGGAAGTAGCCCGACTCCGCGGCCAGAAGCTCTTCCACGAGTGCCGTCACCGCCTGTATGCTTTCCTGTCTGTCCATCTTTGGAAAAAAAGAAGGGAACGTCTCCGTTCCCTTCCTTGCGTCTTGTTCCAATGCAAAAGTAGGCCATTCCATGCTTCCGGCAAATTTTTTTATGACGGGTGTCATGACGCGGCAGCGCAGTGGCTCGTATCTTGTGGGAGCAAAGGCTTCACATGCAGGGCATCGACGACTTTTCCGGCTTCCTCCGCGACAACGCCCGCCTCGTACGCGAGTACGTGGAGTTGCGCATGGAGTTGCTCCGTCTACAGGGGGTGCGCATCATCGCGAAGGCCTACAGCCAGCTGATGGTGTTCCTGATCGTGCTGCTGATGGGACTCTTCGTGCTGTTCTTCCTGGGGATGGCCCTGGCCTGGGGTGTGGCGGCCCTGACGGGCAGCGTGGTGATCGGCTACCTGTCGTCCGCCGGGCTCTTCCTGCTGCTGCTGGTGCTGACGGTGCGTTTCCGCCGTACGCTGTTCCAGGACCGGATGGTCAGGACCCTGCTCGACACGCCGGACGAGGAACCCTCCGAAAAGCAATGAGCCACCCATGGGAACGCGGCGCATCCATACGATGAGGGAGTTGGACCAGGAGATCCGGCTGGGCCGCGAGCGGCTGTCCGAGATCGAGCGGACGCTGGGCGGCAACATGGACCATCTGCGGGAGAACTACCGGATGATGGCCCTCCGGTCGGTGCTGGGCTCGCGGTTCGTGAGGGGCCGCACGGGGGTCGTCGGCGAAGTGCTGCTGCAACTGATGGGTAGCGAGCGGCTGCAGGACGGGCTGATGTCGCTGTTCGACAAGCTGGGTGCCCGGTTCGGGCAGCTGTTCTCCCGGTTCCGCGGGAGGCGGGGCCCGGCGGGGAAGCCGCCGGAAGGTGCAGAGGGCGTTGAGGGCCTCGTCTAGCGGGCTCCCGCATCGGATGCTTTATCTTTGCGGCATGAGCCTGCGTTTCGTTTTCTATTTGTTGTCGCTCTGGTTCCTGGTGCGTTTCGTGACGGGATATCTCGTCCCGTTGTTCCGTGAGGGCCTTCGCGAGCCGGAGCGCCCTTCGAGGGTGCGGGGGGATGCGGGGCCTGCGCGGCGCCCTTCTCCGCCGGTCGATGTCCGCAAGCCGGACGACGGCGACTATTTGGACTACGAGGAGGTCAAATAAGCCAGGCGAGGGCCTGTTCGATGCGTTCTTCCGGCTGCAGGTGATGGGTCATGAGGCCGACGGCGGCTGCGCCGGCGATGTTGTCGGCATTATCGTCGACGAACAGGGTGCTGCCCGCCTCGAGTCCGTTTTCCCGTAGGATATGCAGGTAGCCTTCGGCGTGGGGCTTGCGCATGCCCATCTCGTGAGAGTAGTAGGCGCGTCGGAAGAGTGTGTCCAGCGAGGGATAGGCCGTGGTCTCGCGGATCGTCTGCTGGAAGCGATCGTAATGGATGATGTTGGTGTTGCTGTA
>RGVM01000628.1 GCA_010027295.1 Chitinophagia bacterium | reverse complement strand
GGACGCCAGTCGGATGACCTACGGCGACGGCAACGGCACGACCTACCGCCCCCTCGTCTCCCTCGACATCGTGGGGCATGAGATCACCCACGGGGTGACGCAGTATTCGGCCAATCTGGTCTATCAGAACGAGTCGGGTGCCCTCAACGAGTCCTTCTCAGACATCTTCGGCGAAGCCGTGGAGAACTTTGCCAAGGGCTCCAACGACTGGCTGATGGGTTGCGACATCGGAGTGAACGGGTGCGGCGCCATCCGGAACATGAAGAATCCCAACGCCTTCGGCGATCCCGACACCTATGGTGGCACCTACTGGTACACGGGTACCGCTGACAACGGAGGTGTGCATCAGAACTCCGGCGTGCAGAACAAGTGGTTCTACATTCTGGCCATGGGAGAGTCGGGCACGAACGACCTCGGTGCGGCTTATGCCGTGGCGGGCATCGGCCTCCAGAAGGCGGCCGCCATAGCCTACCGCAACCTCGCCTTCTACCTGACATCCTCTTCGACCTATTCCAATGCCCGGTCGGGTGCCATCCAGGCGGCAGTGGACCTGTACGGTGCCGGTTCGCCCGAGGTGCAGGCCGCCACCAACGCGTGGTACGCCGTGGGCGTGGGCTGCGCCTACGGGCAGGTCTGCTACTGCAGTTCCAAGGGCAACAGCCAGGCGGATGAATGGGTGGCCGGTGTCACCATCGGGGCATTCACCAACACTTCCACGGCCAGTCCCTATACCTTCTTCAGCACCAAGACGGTCACGCTCACTCCCGGGCTCTCCCACAGCGTCACCCTGGTGCCGGGATATACGGCCACCGCCTTCCCCGAGTATTGGAGGATATGGGTGGACCTGAACCGGGATTCCGATTTCGAGGATGCCGGCGAACTGGTCTTTGACGCCGGAGCCGCCGCTGGCGGTACCCGGACGGGTTCGTTCACCATACCTACGACCGCCACAGGCTCCACGCGCATGCGCGTATCCATGAAGTACAATGCGGCCCCCACGCCTTGCGAGGCCTTCAGCTATGGCGAGGTCGAGGACTACCCTGTCACCTTCGCCGCGGCAGCGCCGCCTGACACACAGGCCCCGACAGCGCCCGTACTCTCCTCACCCTCGAAGACGACGAACAGCATCTCGCTGAGCTGGACGGCGTCGACGGACAATGTCGGAGTGGCGGGATACGACGTGTATGTCAACAACATCAAGAACAATGCTACGAACCTCACGGGTACGATCTATGTGGTGTCGGGGCTGGCAACCAATACGGCCTATACGCTCTTCGTCAGGGCCCGTGATGCTGCGGGTAACACGGCTCAGTCGAACTCCCTGTCGGTGACGACTTTGTCCGATACGCAGGCGCCCACGGCCCCCACCTTGTCCTCACCCTCGAAGACGACGAACAGCATCTCGCTGAGTTGGACGGCGTCGACGGACAATGTCGGAGTTTCGGGATATGATGTATACGTGAACAACGTCAAAAACAACACAGGAAACCTGACCGGTACCAGCTACACGGTGTCGGGACTCACTTCCAACACGGTCTATACGCTCTACGTCCGGGCCCGTGATGCGGCGGGCAACACCGCGCAGTCGAATACGATCTCGGTCACAACGATGGCAGCAGTGGTGGAGACCCTTCTGGGATCTTATTACTTCCCCTCG
>RGVM01000627.1 GCA_010027295.1 Chitinophagia bacterium | reverse complement strand
CGACCAGTGCGTCGGGCGGCACATCAGAGGCAGGATCGACAGCTTCATTTCTGGCCGCAAGTTCGTTCCTGGCTGCCTTGCGGATTACCTCGCGGGCCGTCGAGAGCCTCTCTGGTGCATCGTCACCCAGCTTCCGCAGGGCTTCGCTGGCCTCGTTCGTCTCGCGAGTCGTTCGAGCAAGGACGTGGCGTGGCCGCGTCTTGCCGTCCTTACCCCGGAAGGCGGTCAACTTCGGCAACGCCGAGGTTGCCTCCAGTTCCTCACGCACCCTGGCAATGGTCTTCCCGTCCACCCCGGTCAACTCACCGAGGTAGTTGTTGCTCAGGTCCGGCGTGGCTCGCAGGGTGGCCGTGACGATCTCCCGCTTCTGCTCGGCTGAGAGATGACGGCGGACGCAGTTCAGCGACAGCCTGCGTAGCCGCGCCGCCTCGGCGTCCAGGCCGTGGACGACTTCCTGGGCGGCGCGGACTCGACCCTTGCCGTCGATGATGTCGCCGTCCGAGGTGACCACTACAGGGACCAAGATGCGGCCCGCCTCGCGGATCGACGCCTTCAACGACTCGAACTCGATTTCTGTCAACTCAGGGACCATGTTCTGCCTCGGTACTTCTTTGGGTTTGCTGCTCACTTCCGTCACGGTAGGCAACTTCTGGCAGTTTGTTAAATGACGACGAATGGTTTCTCGACGGCTGTCTCGACCACATCAAAACCGTTCTCTCGGCGACTGTGTTTCTTCCAGAGTCCTCAAGAGCATCCGCAGTTGGACGAAACTCTTGTCCCTTGGGCCGTCGCCGAACGCAACGTTGTCCACGCTCATCGTCGTGGCCTCTCCGAGGAACCTCGCAAGCTCCTCCTTGCTGATGCGTTCGACATCGTCCGCGACGAGGGAGACGGTGACGGTGACTTCAAAGGTTCGCATCGACTTCCCCTTGTGCATTGCGCACTGGAGGGCCGAGCAGGCTATCCTGGCGTCCTTGTAGGTCCGATAGATTCTGGCCTCGTCAAGAACACGGCTCCAACCACCATCGGCTGTCAAATACTTCGAGTCGCCTCGCTGAACACAAAAAACTCTGGAAGCAACATTGCTACCGAGGTATCGAACTGTAATGCCTTGTGGATTCTTCACAGAAGCCCCCTTCTTCTCCGTCATCTCATGTCAACGAGCCGTCATCCGGGTTGACGGCTGAGTGGATGATTCTTCGTGTGCGGACACGTCAAGTGGCACTCGCTTCATTGCCGGTGGTGTTGAAAAATCGCCTTCATCCAGAAGTGACGTGCGTTCTTGAAGACACCGATTGCATCCTGCTCCTGCTTCGGTAAGGCCAAGAACCAGCGCCACAAGCTGTTGATCGCGAGCAAAACGTTCTGCTCGGCCTTCAGCCGCTCCGCTATCGCGACCGCCTCGGCCAGGGTCGAGGCTCTGATCGGGACGGACTGGCTCAGGATGGCCGCGACCTCGGCCCGCGCCTCCTCCCTCAAATCGGGGGCGGTATTGTCCTGAAGGCGGTCCCGCGTCTCAGCCAGTTTTGCCCGCCGAAGGAATTCGGCATGGACGTAAACGTCACTGGTGAGTTCCGAGACGGCGGTCGGGCAGTTCAGCATCAAGACAGCAAGATCCTCCACCCCGGCGTTGGGCGGCGGTGTGCGACTGGTTGGCAAAGTCACCTGGGATTCAAAGT
>RGVM01000626.1 GCA_010027295.1 Chitinophagia bacterium | reverse complement strand
TCCCAGAGTCCCGACTTGGGGAAGTCGGCGCTGCCCCACACTTCGACGGGCCCTGTGTATTCGGTGTCCATGGCCCAGTGGGCGATGTCGAGATGGTGGGACCCCCAGCCCGTGATCATGCCGGCGCCGAACTGTTCGCAGCGGAGCCATCCGGGCCTGTCGTATCCCTTCTGGGGGTGTACGCGCTTCTCGGTGTAGTAGACGTAGGGCGTCATGCCGAGCCAGGCGTCATAGTTGAGGGACGCGGGTATGGGCATCTCCTTCTCCTCGTCGCCGGAGGGGTCGACGGGCAGGCCTATGACTATCTTCTTCAGCTGGCCGATGCGTCCGTTGCGGACCAGTTCGCAGGCGTAGCGGAACTGTGTCCAGGAGCGCTGCTGGCTGCCGATCTGGAGAATGCGGCCCGTGCGGTGGACGGCGTTGCTGAGGGCGCGGCCGTCCTCGATGGTTAGGGATGTCGGCTTCTGGAGGTAGACGTCCTTGCCCGCCTCGACGGCGTGGATGCCGATGATGGAATGCTGGTGGTCGGGGGTGGAGACGAGCACGCCGTCGATATCCTTGTTGGCCAGCAGTTCGCGGTAGTCGTCGTAGGGGGTGACACCGTTGTCGGCCTTCCCGGTCTGTTTGGCGTAGTAGCCGTTGACGTAGTCGACGGCGTCCTTCACTCGGTTCCTGTCGACGTCGCAGACGGCGATGATGCGGGCGTTGGCGTATTTGATGGTCTCGGCCATGTCGTGGTCGCGCGAGATGCGGCCGGTGCCGATGGCGCCGATGTTGAGCCGGTTGCTGGGCGCGTGGGGGCCCATGACGCTGGCGGGGACGATGCTGGGGAATCCCAGGGAGGCGGCTGCGGAGGCGGCACCCGTGCCGGCGGCCGTGGCCATGAATTTCCTTCTGTTCATATGGGGCGTGTGTATGTTGGCGGATGGATGGTCAGCGGAAGCGGAGGGCCGTGTCGCGCCCGTCGGCGTAGGCGAGGGTGGCGTCCCGCTTCGAGGAGCGTTCGGCGACGTAGCGGATGCCGTTGAGGACGTGGTTGATGTAAATGGGGTCGCTATAATTGAAGATGTCGTGGCCCAGGGTCGTCACCCAGACATGTCCGCCGTCGAAGGCATGGTACCAGGCGGTGGGGTAGTAGTCCTTGTAGTGCCCTGCGTTCTTCCTCACTTCCTCCTCCTGCTTGCCGTCGAGGGAGGCGAGGTCGTGTACCATGAGCACTTCGATGCCGGGGAACAGCTCCTTAGCGAAGTAGCATTCATCCCTCTTCTCCCAGACGGCGGGGACGCCCGCCGTGGCGGGGTGGCCGGGACGGATGTTGAGGATGCGGAACGGCTGGTTGCGGGCATGCCAGGAGAAGCTGCCGCCGAGCATGTTCTTGAACCAGGTCCAGTTGCGTTCCGTGCCCATGACAGAGTGCAGTCCCACGAAGCCGCCGCCCGACTCGATGTATCGGCGGAAGGCCGTGCGCTGGGCGTCGGTGTCGAAGACGTCGTTGTTGGTGTTGGAGAAGACGAGGACGTCGTACTGGGCGAGGTTGGCGTCGGTGAACTGGCCGGGGTCGTCGGATGCCGTCAGCGAGAAGCCCTGTTCGGAGGCCATCCGCTTGAGCATGTCCACGGAGGCCTCGCGGTTGTCGTGCACGTATCCTTTCCCGTTGCGGGTGTACACGAGGGCCTTCA
>RGVM01000625.1 GCA_010027295.1 Chitinophagia bacterium | reverse complement strand
GACATTGCCGGATGCCGACTTGGGGATGGTGAGGTTGAGCGGCAGCTTGGCGCCCAGTTCGGAGGCGATGTCGGGGTCGATCGCAAGGATGGCGGTCTTGTAGTTCTTGAGGGTTTCGTACAGCTTCTTGCCGGCGCCCTTGGTGTCGAAGAGGCGAGTGGCGGCATCGAGGTTGTCCTCACCCTTGGTGTTCTCGGAATTAGGGTCGTACTCGGCCTCCTTCATGAGGTCCGACTTGTACTGATCGATCTCGGCGGAGACCTTCTTCGAGAGTTCCCGGGCCTGGTCGAGGCGGGGCTTCCAGAGGGACGCCTTCTCGGCCGTCTTCGGGTCTTTCAGCAATTCGTCGAAGTTGCTATAGATGGACTCCGTGGACTGTGTCAAAACCCTGTTCGACTGGTTCAGGCTGTTGTCCACCACCTTGAAGGCGTTGATGATCTCGGACGACACGTTCAGTGCGAGCAGTGCCGTCAACACGAGGTACATCATGTTGATCATCTTCTGCCTCGGCTCTTTGGGTAGTGCCATTTCTCGGTATTGTTTGTACTGTCTGTTCGGTTTCGTGCCATGCTTTCCGGCGGACTGCCGGATATCCTATCGGAACCTGTCTCAGCGCACCTGCATGGCGGCGAGCATGTTGCCGTATACGCTGTTCAGGCTGCCTAGGTTCTTGGCCAGCTGGGCGATCTGCTCCTGAGCCTTCTGGGCGTCACCCACACTGCCTTGCATGACTTGGGAGGCCGTCACCAGGCTGGTGTAGTAGTTGTTCATGGCCTTGAGGTGGTTGTTCGTGTCCTGCAGTTCCAGTTCGTAGATCGTATTCAGCGAACCGAGGTTGCGGGTCAGCGTCTGGATTTGGTCATGAAAGCCCTTGGTGGTGTCGGCGATATCGTTAAAATGACTGACCGACTGGGCGGCGCCGTCGTAGGCAACCTTAAGGGTTGCCATGGAGGCGGTGGCCGCCTGTGTGGACTTGACATATTCGTTGGTCGCGGAGGATGCGTCTGCGATAGGCTTCAGGCCGTCGAGCGTGGCGCCCAGCTGGGTAAAGTTCTCGCTCAAACGCTTCAGGTTGGAGGGGTTGATCTCGGCCTCGCGGAGCATCTTGTCCATGGCCTGCATGGGGCTCTCTGGCTCGGCCTCCTTGGCCTTGGGGAGCACTGCGAGCAGCTTCTCCATCTCACCACCGGGAGGAGGCAGGAAGGCGTACACGAGGAAGATGCAGGCCTCGGTGATCAGGCCTACCGTCAGCATGACGTCGGCGAAGGACTTGTGAAGGATCTTGGCCCATGCACCGAATATCACGACGGCCGCGCCGACGCACACGATGATGTTGACGATCTTGTCTGTTTTCTTGGATGTACCAGCCATGATATTAGGTATTTGGTTGATTGACGAGGTTCATATTGACTGACTGCCGGGTCTCGCCCTGCTGCCGGATCGCGGATGCTATGGGTGGGTTCAGAAGCCCTTCTTCTTGCCCTGCGAGGGTGCCAGATCGATCACGCAGCGGAAGCCGATGTAGGATTTCGCCGTGTCCTGGTACTCGTAGTTCCGGCTGCTGGTCTGGAGGTAGTAGCCTACGTCCTTCCAACTGCCGCCTCGGACCACCTTCCGCTTCATCCGCGTGGGGGCGTTGTCGCGTGCGTTCAGCCTGATGTCCGGATTCATGTCGTGCTG
>RGVM01000624.1 GCA_010027295.1 Chitinophagia bacterium | reverse complement strand
GGGATATTGAAGCCTTTCATTGATTTTCTTCTCGAAACGCTGCATCAGGAGTGGGATTTCTACGAAAACATTTTCGAAGATTTTTTTTGAATGGCTTGGGTAAGAGTTTCTTTATGTATAATATTACTTTCTATTTACTGTCTTTCCCCTAAACACATATAACATGAAAAAGGTCCTGCTCTTGCTGGCAGCCTGCTGTGCGATGGTGTTTCCATCCCTTGCTCAGACGAGGAAGGTGAGCGGCACGGTGGTGTCTGCCGAGAATGGCGCGGCCGTGGCCGGCGCGAGTGTCTTACTGAAGGGTACCACGACGGGTGTGGTGACCGATGCCGACGGCAGGTTCACCCTGTCGGTACCCATCGGTGGCAGACCGGTGGTCGTCGTCAACTCCGTCGGATTCGCCTCCCAGGAGGTGGCCTTGGGGTCGGGTGACGTCCTCAGCATCCGAATGGTCACCGAGACCCGCGCGCTGGAGGACGTGGTGGTCGTGGGTTACGGCTCCGTTCGGAAGAAGGACCTCACCGGTGCGGTGGGATCGCTGCAGCCGCGCGAGATCGTGCGCACCAACCCCGCCAACGTCACCCAGGCCCTGCAGGGCCAGCTGACGGGCGTGGTGGTCACCAAGACCAGCAACAAGCCCGGACAGGGCTTCACGATCGATATCCGCGGACAGAATACGATTACAGGTGCCACGGAACCACTCGTCGTCGTGGATGGCGTGATCGGTGCCCGATTGCGCGACTTGAATCCGCAGGACATCCAGTCCATCGATGTGCTCAAGGACGCATCCTCCACCGCCATCTACGGCGCCCGAGGCGCCAACGGCGTCATCATCGTCACGTCCAAGAAGGGAATCTCTGGCAAGCCCAAGGTGACATTCGAATCCTACGTGGGCCAGAAGCTCCCGGCACACATGCCCCGCCTGCAGACGGCCCAGGAGTTCTACAAGATGACCGTGGACGACGCGATCCTCAACGGCGGAGCGGCCATCGCGACCTTCACGGCCAGCGAGCTTAACGTGGTCAATTCGGGCCAGTCGACCGACTGGCTGTCGAAAGTGCTCAAGAAGGGGACCTTCGCCAACTCCACCGTCGCCGTCACGGGCGGTAACGCCGGCACCACCTACCGGTTCTCCGGCGGTTACGTGCAGGAGGACGGCAACATCCCCGCCACCTCCTTCAAGAAGTACTCCCTCAACGCAGCCGTCGACAGCCGCCTCAACAACTGGCTGCACGTCGGATTCACCGCATACCTCAACTACACCGACAACCCCACGGGCTCCCTCGAGATACTGAGGTCGGCCTACCGGGCCCGTCCCACCGGTGTCATGTACTACAACGACATCGTGAACCCGGGCGAGGGCAACGACCTGGCCGTGGGCCCCTGGAAGAACGGGTACTCCATCTGGATGGGCATCAAGGACAACCAGGTGCCCAATCCCGTCATCGACGCCGATCCGGAGATCTACCAGAACACCACCAAGGTGTCGAACCCCATGGGCAACGCCTTCGTCGAACTGACGCTGCTTAAGGGCCTCACCTTCAAGTCGTCGATCTCCGCCGCCCTCATCGACGAGCGCAACGGCGAGTTCCGCAACACCCTGTCGAAGTCGCAGCTCTCCAACCCGCCGCGGGCCGACTACCAGACGCGCAACTGGTCGACCTACACCTTCGACAACCA
>RGVM01000623.1 GCA_010027295.1 Chitinophagia bacterium | reverse complement strand
CGACAGGGCGTCGAGCGCGCCATCAAAGCCCGGCGTGGCATCGGTGCGCGAGAGGTCGACATACACTTCGTCGGGATAGGGGTTGCCCTGCCCCTTCACGCTCACCCGCACGCCCGCCAGCCGCAGGGGTATCTGCGCCCGCTGGCCCCGGACGTCCAGCTGCGGCACGCGACCGAAATGGACGATGGGGGAGGTTCCTGTCGACTTGGCCGCCTGCGGGATGGTGAGCACCGGGGAGGCCGCGGTGGCCCGTACAAAGAAGGCGCCGCCCGGCTCGATGATCGAATTGGCTCCTTCCGGCGACCCTGTCCCGCCACCCGTCCACGACGTCCAACTCGCCGAGGCGGGGTTCCACCGGTAGATGGCATCGTTGATGCGGGTTTTGATGATTCCGTTGTGGGACCAGTCGATCGCCGAGGCGAAGGGGTTGGACACCAGGTTCCAGCCGGCATAAGAGCGGCCGGAGAATGTCACCGGAATGGTCACGTCGCTACCGGACTCGTTCAATGCACCGGTGGAGGAGATGGTCAGGGATCCGGACATGCTGCCCGTTCCGCTGGCGGGATCCGACGAACCCTGGGGCGCATAGAGCCAGGCCATCAGTCCCTGGCCGGCGGGAATGGCCTGCGTGTTGGTCTCCAGGGAGATATAGCCCGCGTTGCGACCGGAGGACCCGCTGCCATAGACGCCATCATCGGCCCCTTCGTTATAGTACATGACGGACCGGCGGCCAGCGGTGTAGTCGATGGCGAACCCCGTGACGGCCGACAGGGTCATGCTCCCGCTGAACGGAAGGCCCAGGGTTCGCCATTGCTTGGGCCGGGCATTGACGTCGATGAAACGCTCCACCGTCACGTTCCCCGAGACCGACCCGGCACTGCTGTGCTCTGCCACGCGTGCCGTGGCCGTATTGGACGTACTCTTCAGCGTGAGGTTGCCGTTGGTCGCCAGCGTGCCCGAAGTCAAGGTCAGCACCCCCGTCAGGCTGTGCATGTGGCCGACGCCCGTGGTGATGGTCACCGTCTTGTCCGCCGTACTGCCGTTCGTCTTGTTCAGGATGAGGCTGCCGATCGTACCCGTGCCCGAGATGGTCTGGGCCGCGGTACCGTTCATCGTGAGGTGTTCGATGGTTCCGCTGTTGCTCAGGTTCTCCAGCAGGTAGAGCTCGTTGGCAGCCGATACCTTCAGCGTCTCACCGCTGGCCACATGCAATTGCGCCAGGACCGGGACCGGTCCCAGGGCCATGCACACCCCGACCGCCCATATCCGGATTCGTTCTCCCATCTGCATGATTTTCAGGTTGTCGATTCTATCATCTCGCCATGGGCAACCCCACCCAACCGACTGGAAGCCGGCTTCGGAAAAGGGCCGCTCCGCATCCTGCATGGCTTTCGAGGTGCCACGCAGCAGGGGCTGGCGAGGAGGTTCAAAATTGACCTTAAAACATGATATTCAACGCTTTACATAATATCTCAAAGATGTCTCAGGCCCCGTATGGAACTGTCTCATTCATGTCTCAAGCCCGGTAAGGCATCCCGGCCAAGCCCTGGGACACCGGAAACGCATGGGGAGGAAGGACGGGGTTGAGAACGATGCGGTGTGCAAGGTTCCGGAGATAGGCCGTACCCATCATCGGATGAGGTCCTTGCCAGGGGAGACGTTCAGGATGGCAGCAGGAAG
>RGVM01000622.1 GCA_010027295.1 Chitinophagia bacterium | reverse complement strand
CTTCGCCGTCCTGGGGGTGGCAACGTATGCCCAACTTCTCGAGCCGCAGGCGATTTTCATCCGTCCTGTCGGCTTGGAAGCCTCGGTCGGAGCCGGACACCCGCCGACCGAGCCCGTGCAGGAACTGCGCAAGCGCGCTCATGCCTGTACCGGCGATGCCGATGAAGAAAAAGCTACGGTAACCGTCGATGCCGGGATGCGTACCCATGGCTTTTGAGCCGTCCTCACCTGGCCGGGCGGAGACGGAGGACCATGCCGCCGTCGACACCGAGATAGAGGTATCCATCGGGCCCCTGCGCCACATTACGCACTCGCCAGCGATTCCCATCGAATATGCGCTCTTCCTTCTCTACCATTCCATCACGAATGACGAGGCGGTTGAGGTGCTGGAGCGCCATCGCGCCAGTGAAGACGTTACCCTTCCAGCTCGGGAAGCGGTCTCCCGTGTAGACAACGACGCCGCTGGGACCGATGGATGGCTTGTAATACTTCAGCGGCTGCTCCAGACCCTCCTTTTCGAAAAGCCCGTCGTTGATCAGCTTGCCGGAATATTCGGTACCATATGTGATGATAGGCCAGCCATAGTTTTTGCCTGGCTGGATGACGTTCAACTCATCCCCGCCCTTGGGGCCGTGCTCGCTCTCGTAAAGTGTGCCGGAGACGGGGTCGCGGAACAGGCCCTGCGGGTTACGGTGGCCATAGGACCATATTTCCTGCTTGGCACCTGGCGAGTTGTAGAAGGGATTGTCGGAAGGGATGGTGCCGTCGTCGCGTATCCGAATGACTTTGCCGAAATGGTTGGAGAGGGACTGTGCGGAATCGCGCAGGGCGGACCGCTCACCCACCGTAAGGAAAAGATAGCCGTCGTGCAGGACCAGGCGATCTCCGAAGTGCAGGCTGTTCTTGAAGAAGGGGTCGCAGGTGAAGATGCGCTGGACCTCCGTCAGTGCGTTGTCTTTGAGTTTGAACCTGTCGACCACCGTCCCGTTCAGGCTGTCGCGGATGGCAGAGTAGGACAGGTAGATCCATCCATTGCGACGGTAGTCGGGGTGCAGTACGATGTCGAGCATACCGGCCTGCCCTTCGGTGAAGACGCGGGGAACGTTGGCGAGGGCCGTCTTGGTCCTTCGTTTGGGGTCTACGCGCCAGATCTTCCCTTCATTCCTGTCGGTGACGAGCATGTCGCCCTCGGGCAGGAAAGCCATGCCGAAGGGGATGGTGATGTCGGTGGCTACGGTATCGACGACGATGTCCACGGTTTCCGTCTTCACGACCCGGGAAGTCTTCTGAGCGCAGGCAACCGAGGGAAGCAGAGCCAGGGACAGGCCGAGGGCAGATATCCGGAAGGCTCCGATGAGCAGGGTTTTCATGTCCGAAAAATTTGCTGCCAAGTTAGGGAGAAATCTCGAAGAGGTTCGAAAGCCGGGCCTGACAGGACGAGCCGGTCGGGACATCGGGTGCAGACTTTGTCAAACGGGCATATGCCGACATACAATGAAGACGATATTACCGCATCACTGACGACATGGCCTGTACTTCTGCAGAATTCCCCTTAACTTCCCATTACACTCCGCAGACTTATGGACACCTTTATCGAACGGTACATTGCCGGAGACCCGGAGGCCCTGACGTCACTATACCTACAACAAAGGCCCCGGTTGTTGCTGCTGGCCTACGGGG
>RGVM01000621.1 GCA_010027295.1 Chitinophagia bacterium | reverse complement strand
AGCGGGGGCGCCGAGAAGATCACCTACTTCGCCAGCTTCGGACTGCAGCGCCAGGAGGGCATCCTCAAGACAAACGACCTCGACAGATACTCCGGCCGCTTCAATGCCACCCAGAAGTTCTTCGATGACCGGCTTGTGGTCGATGTCAACCTCAGCGCCAACAACACACGCCAGATCCGGCCTAACATCGGCTCGGCAATAGGCGATGCCATCAGCAACAACCCCACCTACGCGGCCCGCGACGCGTCCGGCAACATCGCCGCCTACCAGCTGTTTAACAACCCGCTTCTGACTTTCCAGCTCGACAAGGACCTTACCGTCACCAACCGGGTCATCGGAAGCATCTCTCCGTCGCTCCGCATCTTCAAGGGCCTCACCTACAAGATGAACATCGGCATCGACAACTCGACGGCCACGCGCGATATCCAGTCCCTGCCCAACGTGCTCCCCCAGCGGGACGGCAGGCTCGAGACCTACAATCAGATCAATCGCAACCGCATCATCGAGAACTACCTGACCTACAACACCCGGTTCGGAGACCATAACTTTTCCGCCCTGGCAGGACATTCGTATCAGGACATCTACCTTCAGGGCCGTGGATGGAGCATCAACAAGTTCCCCATCACGCCTGTCGAACCGATCTACAACCCGTCCCTGGGTACCGACCTGACCTTGGCAAATAACCGACCCTCCGGATACGCGGTGCGCAACGAGCTGCAGTCCTTCTTCTCTCGAGTGAACTATTCCTATAAGGACAAGTACCTCGCAACCGTCAACTTCAGGATGGACGGATCGTCCAAGTTCGGCGCCAACAATAAATACGGATACTTCCCGTCCTTCTCTCTCGGATGGCGCATCTCGGAGGAGGACTTCATGAAGAACTCTCCCTTCAGCAACCTGAAGCTTCGTGCTGGATGGGGACAGACGGGCAACCAGGAAATCCCATCCAAGATCACTCAGGCGCTCTTCACCTCCACAGTGTCGGCCTCCACCAGCTACCCGCTGGCGCCGACGGGGCCTTATCCTTCCGGTATCGTCTACTCGCGACTGGCCAATCCCAATATCCAGTGGGAGCAGTCCACGCAGACCAACGTCGGCCTCGACTTCGGCCTGCTCAAGGGCAAGCTCACCGGCACGGTCGACTGGTTCCGGAAGGTCTCCAACAATATCCTCCTCGAAGTCATCCCCGCCGACCCCGTCCAGCCCGCAGGCACTTTCTGGACCAACGTCGAGGACATGACCATCACCAACCGTGGATTTGAGTTCGAACTGGAGTACCGCGACAGGATCGGCAAGGACTTCCGCTACTCCTTCGGGGGCAACGCCGCCTTCCTCAGCAACATCGTCGAGAACTCGCCCTATTCCGTCATCCCCTCCGGCTCCGCCTCGGGCTCGGGCCTGACATCGGCCACCATCAACGGCTATATCAACGGTCAGCCCATCGGCACCTTCTTCCTGCGCGAGTTCACCGGCTTCGACGCCGCAGGCCTCAGCACCTACCGCGACGTGGACGGCGACAAGATCATCGGCGACAAGGACAGGCTGCCCCTCGGCACCGCCCTGCCGACAACCATTTACGCCTTCTTCGCCAATATGGGCTACAAGGGATTCGACCTCGTCGCCAACTTCAACGGCGTATCCGGCAACAAGATATACGACAACACGGCCAATGCGAACTTCT
>RGVM01000063.1 GCA_010027295.1 Chitinophagia bacterium | reverse complement strand
GGCCCTCCGCCACAAGGGCCGCGTGCGGATGAACGCCGTTGCCCCCGGCTTCTTCATCACGCACCAGAACCGGGCCCTGCTCACTAATCCCGACGGCAGCCATACGGTACGCGGAGAGGCTGTGATCCGCAATACGCCGTACGGGCGCTTCGGGGAGCCGGAGGAGCTTATTGGCGCGCTGGTGTACCTGCTCAGTGAAGCCTCCGGATTCGTCAACGGTCAGGTGCTCGGAGTGGACGGCGGCTTCAGTGTGTTTTCGGGAGTGTAGCCCGCCGACGAGCAGATCTGCCATGGCAGACGGCCCACACGTCCGCAGAGTCTTGGAAACGCACCCATAGAAACTTGACTTCAGAAACATATTCAAATACAAACAGACACCGCATGAGACTCAGACAGACATGGAGATGGTTCGGGCCGGACGACCCGGTGACGCTGCAGGACGTATTGCAGACAGGTGCGCAGGGAATCGTGACGGCCCTGCATCATGTGCCGCATGGGGAACTGTGGACGGTCGACGAAATCCGGAAGCGGAAGGAAACCATCGAGGCCAAGGGCCTGACCTGGGACGTGGTGGAGAGTGTCACCATTCACGAAGACATCAAGACGCGCAGCGGCAAATACCTCCACTGGATAGAGCTCTACAAGCAGACCCTGCGTAACCTGGCGGCCTGCGGCATCCGCATCGTCACCTACAACTTCATGCCGGTTAACGACTGGACGCGGACCAGCCTCGACCACCCGATGCGCGACGGCTCCCTTGCCCTCTATTTCAACTGGGCCGACATGGCGATGTTCGACATCCACCTGCTGCAGCGGCCGGGTGCCGAGGGCGACTACCCGGCAGCTGTCGTCGAGGAGGCCAGGCGACGTTTCGAGGCCTCCACGCCCGCCCGGCGCGAGCACTTGGCCAATGTGGTCATGTTCGGCATCCCAGGCGAGCGGAAGTCCACCATCCCCGAGATGCGCGAGAAACTGGCCGCCTACCGCGACATCGACCGCCACGCCCTGCGCGAGAACCTGGCGTATTTTCTGTCAGCCATCACCCCCGTCGCCGACGAGCTCGGCATCCGGCTGGCCATCCATCCCGACGATCCTCCCTATGACATCCTCGGGCTCCCGCGCATCGTCCGCAACCTCGACGACTACCGCTTCATCATCGACTCCGTGCCGTCGCAGAGCAACGGCGCCTGCTTCTGTACGGGCTCGCTGGGTGCCTCCTTCGACAACGACCTGCCGGCCATGGCAAGAAGCATCGGCGACAAGGTGCACTTCATCCACCTGCGCAACGTGCGGAAGGACCCGCAGGGCAATTTCTACGAGGACGACCACCTGGGCGGGGACGTGGACATGTTCGCCGTCATGCAGGAACTCCTGGAGATCCAGCAGCGTAAGGATGAGGCCATCCCCTTCCGGCCCGACCACGGCCACCAGATGATCGACGACCTCGGGAAGACTACCAACCCCGGCTACTCCTGCATTGGCAGGCTGCGGGGGCTGGCCGAGCTCAGAGGGCTCGAACTGGGCATCTGCAGGGCCAGGGGATGGTGAGGAGTTCCCATCCAAACGCTGCATTTCAACCGATTTCCTGAAAGGTTCAGGCAGCAATACCTTATATTAGCATGTCATTAACATTTGTACGAGACACCAATCTTTGAACCAAACACTGCTTGTCATGCCAATCAACCCCTTCCGGGCATCTCTCAAGAGATGCCTTCCGGCGCTGACGGTGGCTTTCTCCCTGGCCATGGGTGCCGTGGGCGAAGCACATTCCGCCGACATTCCGTATCTGCGGACGCCGTTGGCGCCCATCGATGTGACCGGACACGTCACGGATGCCAAGGGCGACCCCCTCGCCGGTGCCACTGTGACCGTCAAAGGCACGAAGCGCGTCGTCCTGACCGATGCGAACGGCGACTTCACCCTCAAGGGTGTCGACAACGGGGCCACGCTGGTCGTGTCCTTCGCAGGGTACTCGGCCCAGGAAGTCAGCCTGAAAGGCGTGACCGGTACCCTTGCCATCAAGTTCGCCGACCAGCAGAACCAGCTCGGCGAGGTCGTGGTGGTCGGTTATGGAACCCGCCAGAAGAAGGACCTCACCGGCGCCGTGGCGCAGGTCAAGGCCACCCAGTTCGAGAACGAGAACCCCAGGTCGGTGCAGGACATGCTGCGGGGCAACGCCCCCGGCCTGGACGTAGGCCTGAACGCCGGCCCCAAGGGCGGTGGCTCGCTGCTCGTTCGCGGACGCGGCTCGCTGATCGCATCCACATCGCCCCTGTTGGTGGTGGACGGTGTGATCTACCAAGGCTCACTGGATGATGTGAACCCCAACGATATCGCCACCATCGACATCCTCAAGGACGCCAGCTCGGCCGCGGTCTTCGGGGCTCGCTCCGCCAATGGTGTAATCCTGATCACAACCAAGAAGGGCAAGTCGGGTAAACCCCAGATCTCTGTCAACGCCAACTATAACATGAACAAGATCGCGCAGTACCCGCGACTGCTCTCCCCGACGGAGTTCATCAACTGGCGTACGGATGTGCTGTGGAGCATGCGCGGCTTCGACTCGACCTCCAGGCCCAATATCAAGTATCAGTTCACCGACCCCAGCAAGCTGCCGGCAGGACTGAGCGTCGATGAATGGAAGGCCCTGGTGGACATCTGGCTGAACCGCCTCCGCCTGACGACGGTCGAAGTCAAGAACTACAAGGCCGGCAATGTCGTCGACTGGGAAGACCAGATGTACAACCGCCAGTCGAAGGGACAGGACTACACCGTAGCCGTCAGCGGCAAGAAGAACGAACTGTCCTACTACACCTCGCTGGGATACCTCGAGAACGAGGGCCTCTCCGTCGGAGAGAAGTACAAGACCTTCCGCGCCCGCGTCAACGTGGAGGCCGAAATCGCCAAGTTCCTCACCTTCGGTATGAACATGCAGTTCGCCGACCGCGACGAGAGCCCTTACAACGTCACCTTGGGCGACATGATCCGCACCACGCCCTACGGACAGATCTACGCGGACGACGGCGTGACGCTCCGTCCCAGCACCAACGACGACCCGGGCAACAACTCGAACCCCTTCCTCGACATCACCTACCGCAGGCGACTGCAGAAGACGATGAACCTGTTCGGTTCGCTCTATCTGAAGGGCAAGCTTCCCTTTGGTTTCTTCTACCAGTCCAACTTCACGCCGCGCCTCGACTGGTACAAGAACTACAACCACATCTCGGCCGCCCACCCGCTGGTGGGTGTGCGCGGGGGCATCACCGTGCGCGAGGACAACAACCAGTTCCAGTGGCAGCTCGACAACATCATCGGCTGGGCCAAGAACTTCGGCAAGCACAGCTTCGAGGTGACATCGCTGATCAACGCCGAGAAGTACCAGAACTGGTACCAGCGTGTCAACGCGGAGAATTTCTCCCCCAATGACAACCTCGGCTACAACAATATCGCCGCCGCCCGCACGATCGTCGTCACCAACGACGACCAGTATGCCACGGCCGACGCCCTCATGGGTCGCCTCAACTACAACTATGCCGGCAAGTACCTGCTGACCGTGACGGGACGCCGCGATGGCTACTCAGCCTTCGGCCTCGAGAATCGCCGCGCCTTCTTCCCCTCGGCCGCCCTCGGATGGGTGTTCACAGACGAGAAGTTCCTCAGCGGCATCTCCCGCATCATCGAGTATGGCAAGCTCCGTGTCTCCTACGGCGAGAACGGAAACCGCGAGATCGGCCGCTATGCGGCGCTCGCCAACCTTAGCGCCGGCAGCTACGAGTTCATCACGTCCGGGGGTACGCGCTACAGCGTAGGCCGCGTCCAGGCCGCCAACATGGCGAACCCCAAGCTTCGGTGGGAGCGCAACCGATCGATGAACATCGGCATGGACTTCTCCGTCCTGAAGGGCAACCTCAGCGGTTCGATCGACTGGTACAACCGTTCCACGAACGACCTGCTCGTAAACCGTACCCTGCCCGTCATGACCGGATTCACCAGCGTGATCGCCAACCTCGGCCAGGTCGACAATCGCGGCTTCGAGGTCATGCTGAACAGCAACAACATGAAGCGCAACAACTTCAGCTGGCGCTCCAATGTGACGTTCTGGACCAACCAGAACAAGATTGTCAGGCTCTATGGTCCCGTGCCTGTCACCGACGCTACCGGCAAGATCACCGGCTACGTCGAGAAGGACGACCAGGCCAACGGCTGGTTCATCGGCAAGCAGATCAGCGACATCTACAATTACCAGGTGGTAGGTGTCTGGCAGATCGCCGACGACGCCAAGGCCCGTTCCTACGGGTTCACGCCCGGCGACTTCCGTCTGGCCGACCTCGACAACGACGGCAAGTACACCGCGGGCGGTGACAGGCTGTCGGGTACGGGTGACCGCACTTTCATCGGTCAGACCACGCCCAAGTTCTCCTTCAACGTCCGCAACGAGTTCACCCTGTTCCGCAATTGGGACCTGTCCTTCGCCCTATATGGCCGCATCGGACAGGTGAGCATCTTGAACGAGGCCAAGAACGTGGACCTGTTCTATGACCGCTCCCAGTTCTATAAGAGGCCTTATTGGACGCCGACCAACCCGATCAACGACTACGCCAAGATGATGTCGGCCGCCGGAGGCTCCGTGGCCTTCGACGTGTACCGCAAATCGTCCTTCGTCAGGCTCAACAACATAAGCCTTGCCTACACGGTGCCCAAGGATATCCTCGACAAGTACAAGTTTTCGGGTGTGAAACTCTATGTGAACGTCCAAAATGCAATGGTGTTCTCACCCTGGACCTACTTCGATCCGGAGAACAAGGGCCTCACGCCCACCATCGTCAACTTCGGCCTGAACATGAGCCTGTAAACGAAACACCCTTCCGACAAAACGCAAGCATATGAAAATGGCATACCATACCAGACATATCCGCAGGGGCCTGGCAGCATCGCTGGCAGCGGTACTGGCCCTCTCCTCCTGCAAGGAGTCATGGCTCACGCCCAAGCCCCTGTCCATCTTCAGCCCCGAAAACACCCTCACCACCGAGGCGGGCTTCCGCGCGGCCCTTGCTTCATGCGCCAACAACATGCGCCCCGAGTTCTACGAGGACGGCGCGCCCATCATCACCGAGAACATCTTCTCGGAAGTGGCCGTGGAGGGCACGACCGACAAGTTCGGCCCCGCCGTCAACATGAACCAACTCATCACGCCCGATGCCAACCTGAACAGTGCCGACTTCAACCGCATCGGCTGGTACTGGGACCGCGGCTGGCTGGGCATCCGCCTCGCCAACACCATCATCTCGCGCCTCCCCGAGGCCACTTTCTCCCAGGCCTCCAAGGACGTGATCAAAGGGAAGGCCTATTTCTACCGCGCCTATCAGTACTACCGGCTGGTGCACCAGTTCGGCGACATCCCCACCACCTTCAAGGAGATCACCGAACCCAAGCTCGACTTCAAGACGGTCAAGCGTGACGCCATCCTCCAGCGTATCAAGCTCGAGCTCGACACCGCCGCCCAGTTCGTGCCCTGGACTCAGGACAAGGGTGATGTCAACAAGGGAGCCGTCTACCACCTGCTGGCGAAGGTCTGCCTGTCGCTGGGGCTCTTCGACGAAGCCATCACCGCCACCTCCGCCGTCATCAACAACGGGGCATACCGGCTGATTACGAGCCGTTTCGGATCCGACCTGAGCGATGCCCGGAAGAACGTCATCTGGGACCTTCACCGCCCGCCGAACAAGGCCGCCTCCGCCAACACGGAAGTGCTCTTCCTGGTGACCGACCGCTATGGCGATCAGAACGCTGTGGTCAACGGAACCACCTCCATGCGTCAGGCCGTCCCCTTCTTCTCTGTGAACACCATCCTGACCCCCGATGGCAAGGTGGGCATGACCCCAAACTTCGGTGTGGAGCTCGACATGTGCTCCCTGTACGGACGCGGCATCGGCCGTTGCCGCGCCACCGGATACGCCACCCGCGACATCTGGGACGACACCAAGGACCTGCGTCGTGACACCACCTCCGGCAACTGGATGATGATGAACATGGTGGTGTACAACAACCCCGCCATCAAGGGCGTCTCGCCCTGGTACGGACGCCGTCTCCAACTCTTTAACACAAGCGGCGGCCTGACGGTTTCCACGGGCGACACCATCCGCACCTGGTTCGACTGGCCCCACTACAAGCTCTTCATACCCGACCAGATCCGCACGCCTTACCAGGGTGGCAACTCCGACTGGTATGTCTTCCGTCTGGCGGAGACCTATCTGCTCCGGGCCGAAGCCTACTGGTGGAAGAACGACATCGCCAATGCCACGGCCGACGTGAACGCCGTCCGGACACGTGCCCGCTGCTCTCCGTATCCGGCCGGAGTGGTCGACATCGGGACCATCCTCGACGAGCGTGCCCGCGAACTCTATTACGAAGAACCCCGCAAGACGGAGCTCACCCGTATGGCCTTCACCTTTGCGAGAACGGGCAAGTCATTCCGCGGCAAGACATACAACGTGGCCAACTTCCACACTTCCAACTTCTGGTACGACAGGGTCATGGACAAGAACATCTTCTATAAGCTCAACGTGAAGAACGTGAGGGGAGATGCCTACACCATCAGTCCCTACCACGCCCTCTGGCCCATCCCGCGCACGGCCATCCTGGCCAATCCCAACGGATGGATCAACCAGAACCTCGGGTATTCGGGCAGCGAGACCAACCAGCCCGCATCGGACAAGATCATCGAATAGCGTTCTGCAACCCTTGCAGACCCACTGAGCAGGCACCCTGGCGATGAGCCGGGGTGTCCTGTTTTCGGGCCTGCCTTTGGGATGCGGAGGCATGAATCCCTTAGGGATCGGAGGGCGCAATCGGGAGTGGGGTCTTGGAAAGTTGAACCGATGATCTTAGAAGTGGATCTGTAGGTTATCAATCCCTAATGTCAGGGTCCAGTATGTCGATCAACAATTTTCCTAAGGGTGGATGCAGTTGTCTGCACATCCCTCTAAAGTGCTCGTCAGGACCAAGCCTCGATGTTTTCCTGAAAGGGCATCGATGCGAGGGAGGATCTAAGGTCGAAGGATATGGTTAACGAGTGGGTGGCTGCAGCTCGTACACATACAAGGCGCCAGTCTTGGCGTATGTCTTGTTCAGTATGCTGTCAGCACAAGTCAGGTTCGGCAGGCGCCGGCTGGTGACGAGCATTCCCCTGGCAGGCAGACAGGATGTCGTATCCGGCAATTGGACATATTTACGCCCCTTTACCTTGGCAAATGCCAACAGCAGATCGTTGTACAGCCATTGAACTTCCAACATATAGACGGCACTTTCACGCGGAAGGTGCTTTTCAATCCTACGGTATGTATGAGCGCCCGTAAGGTTCCGGATTTCATTTGCTGTCAAGGTACGGTATACCGCCGTCGCGGCAAGCACTGCCAGAGACAAGGCCGTCACCCAGGGCTTGAATGGGATGGTGCCGATTCTTTCGGCGAGGCTTATGAAGCCCAACAAGAGGATAATTACTCCGACGGGTTGGAAGACTCTGGCGTCCGGCATCTGACGAAGGACTACCATCATCAGCACCGGGCAGAGGACCGCCAGGAACCAGTAGAAATATTTCCTTGCAAGGGCATGTGCCAAGGTCAGTGCCAAAAACAGGAAACCCGCGGCACCCGGCAACACCACCCACCTGAGGACACCGGAGCAATGTTGCTTGAAGTCGGGTATCATGAAATACACGTACGGCTGTACGTATTTGTTGGAAGTGACCGCCTTGACGCTCTCCACCAGCAGGATGGGGCTGTAGAGCAGTATGACGCTGGCAATGCCCGCCAGGACAGTGCTCACGGCCTGCTTTTTATGTGACGCAACCCAATTCAGATGTCTGACGAGGAACATCGCTAAGAGCGGGAATACGGTGTATAGGAATGCCGGACTCGAGTATGTACCGAGGATGCATGACAGGACGAGTGTCGCCAGCCTTCGGCTTGGGGCTGTGTCGCTCATACCCATGACTGCAGAAAGGCCCACCACGGCAAAAAAGCTCTGCATGGAGTAGCTCCTTGCCTGGAAGGACAGGGAGAAGAAGGAATTGGATAGGAAAAGCGTCGTGATAAATAGTAGTGTGAGGAGCCGGTTGCCTTTCAGGAATACGTGTGACACGAAGGCCGCCGTCATCAGGGAAAAAAGGATGGCGGTCAGCCTCACCGACAGTTCCGAGCGCGTCCATCCCAGAAGATGCCATGTGATGTTGGAGAGGATCGAGTGCAGGACATGGTTGTTGGGACTGGGATAGAATGCTATAGCGCGTATTAATGACCGCGAGCTGAAGCTCATGAAGGTCCTTGCCTCATCAAACTCGAAGTGATGCGTTGCTCCAAGCCATACAATGGGGATCGCCATCAGCCCGATGATGGGGGAAAATCGGAGTGACCGGGACAGGAAGGCCAGATGGCTTCCAAAGTAGGAGTGTATCCAGTACCTCCATCTGTAGATGAGTGCACACCAGAGGATGAATGCAGGTATGATCAGCGTTATGTATTCGAGGCGGAGTTGAAAGGACATATGGAAGGACTTCGAATGGGTTGTTCACAATAGGCTCCAAATACGGGAACTCCGCACCAATGATCGAAATCTATCGAAACATCTGGTCAACGGCAATACTCGAGGGTGTGACATATATTTATCGGCCATTATCTGCGGGCAGTCAGAAGTTCGTACAGGAAGCCGTAGATGGTACAGGCTTGGCTGGCAGCGAGGAGCAAGGATTGAGAGAAGGGCCTGGGTAATCGTTTCCGAAAAGGATAGAGGAGCAGCCCCAGATAGAATCCGCTGCCGCCGTTCGTGCGTTCTGGTATCTCCATGCGATTGACGGATTTCCTATAGCTGAGGGCTGCGCGACCATACTTGAAGTGGAGCCTGAGGAAGGAGGGCAGGTCGAGTCTGTGCATATGTCCTATTCGGATCTCGGGCACCCATCGGAGCCGAATGCCTTGGTGAGCTGCCCGTACACAGAACTCACGGTCCTCACCCGCGGAGGTCCTGAAGCCGGTTTCGAATCCGCCGATCCTGTCGAAGTCGGCGGCAAGCATGCACATATTGTTGGATGTGAAGAACATGTCGGTTGTCCGATCGAGTCTTTGGTAGAGGTAGTCTATCAGGGTCTGGCATGTCTCTGAATAGATGTTGTCGGTCAAGCGGTTATTCACTTGACCGCCAAAAAGCTCGCCCTTCCGGGCATGTTTCAGGATGTTTTCGACCCAGTCCGGTTCAGCCACGCAGTCATCGTCCAGGAAGGCTATCCATTTCGCCTGCGAAGCTCTGGCTCCGAGGTTCCTGGCGGTAGCGGGTCCCTGGTTGGGTTGATTGAGCAGTTGCGCCTGGATGCGTCCGCTGAACATATCCAGCGTGCCTCGGACATCCACGCCACCGTCGTTCACCACGACCACATCCCACAAGGAAGGGTCGACGGTTTGTGACGCCAGGGATTGCAGGCATTGGCCGAGCCCCTGAGGTCGGTTGTAGGTAGGGATG
>RGVM01000620.1 GCA_010027295.1 Chitinophagia bacterium | reverse complement strand
ATCGGCGCCACCTTCGCCGTTCATCAGGTGTCGATGGACTGCATCGACAAGAGGAGCGCGCGTTCACGTTTCCCCTGGCTTCTGCTTCCTGATGTGAATTATTGCCCCGACCTCGACGAGGCGCTGTCCATGCTGCAGGTCGCCAACGGAGAGATCGTCGAATATGTGAGGACCATGGGTGCGGATCCTGTCTTCCTGACCGAGATGTCGAAGGCCGGCCCTCAGGCGCTTAACGCCCTCACCGAGGAGAAGCTGAACGCTTACCGCATCAACTTCACTCATCGGACCGTCTCGTGGTCCTATGAAACCGACGCGCAGGGACAGTTCTTCCTTCGTCACACTCAGGGAGACGAGTGGAAGGAGGACAGGGTTGAGTTTTTCTGCGACAGGGGGGCGACCCCGCGGCTCCTGATGTGGATGGTCCATGATACCCGGCGCAGTCGGGGACGGGAGGATGCAAAACCGATCGTCGATCTCGCCAGCAAGGGATTATCCGTATTCTGGCAGCTCGAAACCCCGCGCCCCGACGGTTTTTCGGACGTCCGCAGCGTACGCATAGATCCCCCGGAGATAATCGCTCCTCCGGTCGTGAGCGCCTATGGAAACATTACGATGACAATCGACGTCTCGAAGCGCTTCATCGATGTGCTGACCACGGCGCGAAGTTTTCAGCTGACGACCACCGAGCCGGAGCCGGGCGCGGTGACGGGCTTTAGCTTCATCGCCCTCGATCTTGATCGCGACAAGCTGGCCGGGATGGTGCGGTCATGTCGATGACCGAACACACCGCACCGCATGCGCCCGACCTCATCCGGCGACAGGGGGGATGTCATTGCGGCGCCGTGCGTTTCGAGATCCTCGCCGGCGACCGGATTGAGGTGGAGGACTGTAACTGCTCCATCTGCGCGAAGTCGGGTTATCTCCATCTCATCGTTCCATCCGCCCATTTCCGTCTTCTGAGCGATCAAACGGTCTTGCGCGAGTACCGATTCAACACTGGAGCCGCCCGCCACCTGTTCTGCTCTACCTGCGGGGTGAAGTCGTTCTATGTTCCTCGCTCGAACCCTGACGGATACTCGATCAATCTAAGATGTCTCGATGAACCAGACGCCTTCACCGATATTTGCATCACCGCCTTCAACGGGCGGGGCGATTGGGAGACCGAGGCCGCGCGACTGAAGAGCCGCACGGCGCCGGATACCTCCAGATCCGCCAAGACCTGAATAACGCCCTCGGCGTCAGGCGGCGGCCGTCCTGGCCTCAGAGCCCGTCGCGCTCTGCGCACAGACGTTTAGCCTCGCTTACCCAGGTTTCAAATGTGATCCGACCCGGTATGGCGAGCCAACGCTCCAGATCGGCCGTTTCCTCTTTGCTGAGGCTGAGGATCTGATCAAAGTGAAAGACGCCAGCATCATGAAGTCGCTGCTCGAGTCTCGGCCCAACCCCGGGAAGGCGTTGCAGCTCATCGGCCCGCCCCTCCCGAGGAGACGCGAGGAAGGACCCCGAAGGATCGCGAGGGTAGCCCCCACGGGACGAAGGCTCAGCGATCGTTGTGGTCATGACCGGGGCCTCTCCCGCCCATCGGGTCCGGATGTGAGCCTCGAGAGCGCGAAGCCTTGCTTCCAGATAAGCGACCCGCAATCCCTGACGCGCCTCTTGATCCATCAGGGTGGAGGTCCTG
>RGVM01000619.1 GCA_010027295.1 Chitinophagia bacterium | reverse complement strand
CGGTTTTCAAGACCGCCGCATTCGACCGCTCTGCCATCTCTCCACGGCAAAAATATCCCATGCCGCCGTCCCATGGAAAAATTCTTTCCAGGGCTCTCCGTGCACCCATTCCGGCTGCCTCAAGGGCTTGAAACGTATCTTTGAGGCCATGCGAGAGCTCAAGGCCCTCAACAGGCATTTCCTCCGGTACAGATGGCGACTCCTGGCAGGGCTTTCCTTCGTCCTCCTATCCAACTATTTCGGCATCCTCGCCCCTCAACTGACAGGCTATGTGATAGACAGCGTGACCCGTCAGATCGACCGCCATGAGGGTATGTCCACACAAGTGCACAAGGGCTTCTTCGACCCATTGGTGTCTGCATTCATCCGGAAGGTCGAGTCGGCGGACCTCGACTTCAGCACGCTGGTGCTCCTTTGCGGTGCCATGCTCATCGCTTCGGCACTGCTGCGCGGGTTCTTCATGTTCCTCATGCGACAGAGCCTGATCGTGATGAGCCGACATATCGAGTTCGACCAGAAGGCCGAGATATACCGTCATTACCAACGCCTGGACAGCCTTTTCTACAAGACGCATGGCACCGGTGACCTTATGAGCCGCATGTCGGAGGACGTCGGGCGCGTCCGCATGTACACAGGGCCATCCATCATGTACTTGGCCAACCTGGTCGTGCTCATATCATTCAGCCTCTACTACATGTTCCGCGAGGATGCCATGCTCTCCCTCATCGTCCTTTCTCCCCTACCTATCCTGGCCTTCACCATCTACCGGGTCAACAACATCATCCACCGACGCAGCGAACATATCCAGGCACAGCTTGGCGACCTTACCTCCCACGCACAGGAGAGCTATTCTGGGATCCGAGTCATCAAGTCCTTCGTCCAGGAGGGTGCCATGGCCGATTTCTTCTCTAAGGTCTCCGAGGGATACCGTCGCAGCGCGGTCGGTCTCGCCATGGTCGAGGCCTTCTACTTCCCGTCCATCTCCCTGCTGATCGGTGTCAGTACGCTGCTGACCATCTGCATAGGAGGCATCTTCCAGGTCAACCACAGCATATCGACCGGGACCATCGCCGAGTTCGTCGTCTATATCAACATGCTCACCTTCCCCGTCAGCGCTATCGGATGGGTGGCCAGCATGATCCAGCGGGCATCGGCCTCCCAAAAGCGTATCAACGAATTCCTACAGACCGAGCCGTCCATCGCCGACAGGCCCGACGCAGTCGAACTCGGGGAGCCGGGGGATATCGTATTCGAAGGGGTCAGCCTGCGGTATCCGCATACCGGGGTCCTCGCCCTGTCAGACATCGATCTCCGCATCCGAAAAGGGGAAAAAGTCGCCATCCTCGGACGCACCGGCTCCGGCAAGACCACCCTGGCACAGATGCTCCTCAGGTTCTATGACACCGACAAGGGGACCGTCAGCATCGGCGGTAGGGACGTGCGCGACTGGACCGTAGCCTCCCTCCGGCGACAGGTGCGCTACGTTCCGCAAGATGTTTTCCTCTTCAGTGACACGATCTCCAACAACATCCGGTTCGGGGAACCCTCCCTGGATGACCGTCAGGTCCGCAACGCCGCCCGGATGGCCGCCATCGAAGAGGAGATCGACGCCTTCCCCGACGGCTTCGAGACCCTGGTGGGAGAAAGAGGCGTCAACCTCAGCGGCGGTCAGAAACAACGCATCTCCATCGCCCGGGCCCTGGGT
>RGVM01000618.1 GCA_010027295.1 Chitinophagia bacterium | reverse complement strand
CTTGCGGGAGAGATTGTAAATGAGAGATGTTAATCTCACCTGGTCCTTGAGGATGCACTTGGGACTCCGACCGGAGATCAGAAACCAAGCCCGAACAGACGGCAAGTCGCCCTCGGGGACGGAGTAGTGGCCAGGGTCGAGCTTGTACTCCCAGGGCTTCCAGGTGGAAGCAGGAGGGGTGTCAGAGCTCCCGGGTTCGCGGCGAAGCTTGTCATACGGAATATCCCGGCGATTGGAGAGGGCCCGGCAGGCGCGGAGAGAGGAGTAGAAGTAGCAGTGAGCCTCGTGGACGACAAAGGCAACAGTCGGATTCCCGGGCTGGGCGGCGAGAGACTCAACGACCGCCTCGAGGTGGACACAGACGGCGCCAAAGCCGCAGGTTATGCAGAAGTCGAACACCATGCGCGGCGTGGCGCCCTCCTCCTGCCAGCTGTCAGTCCCGTACAGTCTCTTTTCTATCTCGTCCATCTCCCGACAGACGTCAGCCAGATCGAGTTTGAGCACCGCTGCGAGCTGTCTGGGCGCACAGCACATGTCCATATGCTCTTCGAAGGCTTCGGGGATTATGGAGTCGGAGAAGAGAAACTGCGAATTCATAAGTGCGCCGATGCGGCGATCCATAACGAGTTGGACAGACCCGCGGCCGGCGGCGTTGGTGTGGACGGACTCTTCGCTTATTTTCCACGCGCCCTCTTCGTCGACGTGGTAGACCTCGTAGATGACACCGCTGGCTGGGATGTGGGACCGGATCATACCCTTCACTCGCTCCAGTCGCTGGGCCTCGGTGAGATTGAGAGGGAGAGAGATCTCCGTGAGGCCAAGGCGGGTGATGGGGAAATAGGTTTTAAACTCATAATGCGTTCCGTTGTCCCGCATGCCTCTGACATCCACAGGAACCTGGACGACATAGTTTCGCCGAATGTGTCTGTAGAACATCTCGCCGAGCTTGGTGAACTTAAACTGCATCCCGTCCCAGATCCGAGTCGCTCTCTTCTTTCCTCGGATGTAGACGTATTCTGTATGTTTTTCGCGATGGGGAACCTGAGAAAGGTCGAGACCTTGCGTATCAACCTCTCCGTGGTGCCGCTGATAGTAGGCGCCGGCGTTGGTCAGTCCGGTACCCGGGCGAACCAGCGTCACAAACAGGCCGCCCTGTCCCTTCAGAACCACGCCTCCGTGTCGGAGCGTTTTGGGCACAGCTCCCTCGGCGACGAACGAGTCGACCTTCGACTCGAACTTCGGCCTAGGCATTTGTTTACTCTGTCATCTCGACCTCAGGTTGGACAAACGAACGCATTCGGGCAAAGGGACACTCGCGGGGCTGAGACTCGAAGATCTGAAGGTCGGTGCAGGACAGGACGACTCCGAACTCGCGCGACATGATCCAGACGTGGCTGACGTGGAGCCGCGGGATGGCGGTGAGGCCGAGCCAGCTGTCCGGGGGAGCGCGGATCTTGCCGTCGGCGTCCCAGAAGGTCACACCCTTCTCGTGGAGATTCACCTTCGTCCGAAAGGTTGGGTCGTAGGAGCCGCGCTGGGTGATGATCGGATGGTAGCCAGAGTTGATGTCCTCGACCGAGAGCTGCTTTTTGAAGATGCGCTCTGAATGGCATAGAAGGTAGTCTCTCATCCATGTGTCCAGAGCAGTGAAATATTCGTACAGCTCGGGAGTCGCGCGGAAGTCGAGGTTCTGACGGACCGAGGGCGTCT
>RGVM01000617.1 GCA_010027295.1 Chitinophagia bacterium | reverse complement strand
GGGTCTTGTTCACGGAGGCGAGGGTCTCGGACAGGCGCTGGACGAGCGCGTCCCTCTCGGCGGTACGGGCCGATTCCGAGAGGTTGACGAGGGCGATGGGCTGCGGGATGCCCATGCCGACGACGCAGACCTGTTCGATGTCGGGACTGGCGAGGAGTTTGAGCTCTATCGGACCGGGGGCGATGTACTTCCCCTTGTCGGTCTTGAATAGGTCCTTGATGCGGCCGGTGATGAACAGGAAGCCGTCGGCGTCGTAGTGACCCTTGTCGCCGGTACGGAGGTACCCTTCGTCGTCGAAGGTTTCGCGGGTCAGTTCGGGCTCCTTGTAATAGCCTGCGAAGTTGCCCGGACTGCGGACACAGATCTCGCCTTCATCCGTGATCTTGACTTCGAGTCCGGGCAGGGGTTTCCCCACCGACCCGACGCGGTTTGCCTGCGCGGTGTTGAAGTGAGCGTAGACGCTGTCCTCGGACATGCCGTAGGCCTGCAGGATGGTGATTCCGAGCCGTTCGTACCAGTGCAGCAGGTCGGGCGCGATGGGTGCCGCCGCGCTCAGGATCACCCTGGCCCGCGAGAGTCCGAGCTTCCGCCTCACCGCAGTCCGAAGCAGGCTGTTTACCACGGGTATGGCGAGGAGGGTGTCGAGTCGCCGCTGCGGGAATCGCTTCAGTATGTTCTCCTGGAACTTCGACCAGATGCGGGGTACCGCGAAGAAGGCGTGGGGCTGTACGGATGCCAGGTCCTCCGCGAACGTCTGCAGCGACTCCGAGAAGGAGGCCGTCCCCCCGGTGAAGAGGATGTTCATCTCTACGGCCATGCGCTCCGCCACGTGGCTGAGCGGAAGATAGGAGAACATCGCCGGCTGCCTGGGGGCGTCGAGTACCGGCGCCACCTTGTCGAAGACCTTCGCGAAGGTGCAGGCCTTGTGCATGACGCCCTTGGGCCTACCCGTCGTGCCGGAGGTGTAGACGATGGTCAGCGTCTCGTCGCACTGCCAGGGATATGTCCTCGGGATGGGGTCGTGCGTCTCCACGATGCGCTCCCAGGTGTTGTCTTCGGTTATGCCGTACCGTGAGAAGGCGATGCGCACCACCTGACTGGGGATGCCCTGTCGCTGTTCGGGGTAGTCGTCGAGCTTGCCGACGAAGACGGCCCTGGCGTCGCTGTGTTCGAGGATGGTCCTGATGGTGCCCGAGGTGAGGGTCGGGTATAGCGGGACTGACACACAGCCTGCCATCATGATGGCGATGTCGGCCATGATCCACTCAGCACAGTTCTTCGAGAGGATGGCTACATGCGAGCCTGGCCCGATGTTGCCTTCCCGGAGGGCTGCCGCCACGCGCCGGCACTCGTCGCCCGCCTGTGCCCAGGTCCAGGTGACCCATCTCCTTCCGATGGGCTGGCGCAGGAATACGCGTTCGGGCTGTTGTTGCTCCCAACGCAGGAAGTAGTCGAGTGGAGTCATGTCTGAGTCGTTAACCGTGGCGGACGGGTTTCGGTCCCTAGGTCCATGTCTTCAAAGTCGTATCTCATCGAGGCCCGCCCCGAGCAGGCGTCGTGCGATGGCGTCGAGCGCGGCCCTTCCGCCTTTCACGTGCACGGTCCGGTGCAGATGCCTCATCGTTCCCCCGGGTTCGAGGGCGGCGGCGGGGGAGGAACTCTCCAGTTCGTAGAACTTCCCCATTTGTTTGCCGTCGATCGGGCCATCGT
>RGVM01000616.1 GCA_010027295.1 Chitinophagia bacterium | reverse complement strand
GGGATGCGGAACCTGTTGAACCTGCCACTGGGAATCTATGAGGGATGCCACGCGGATCCGCCTTGGCAGAGCCATAAGGAGCCGATGGAGCCACGCAGGATCGATGAACGTGACACTTGAAATCCTTGGACCTACTCCTCGGCACTTCCAGGAAAAAAAGAAGCCCCTATGGACATAGGGGCCGTAACCAAAACTAACTGCTTATGAGAAAAATCGACTGCCTGTTTACTCTCAAATAGACGCCGTTCCGGACATTTGGTTTGCGTGGACCTTGTTAATCATTTGTAAAGATGCATCCAGGGCCGGTCTGAGCCCTTACACACTTGCGCCGAAAGATTGAAAGGCTGACATATTCGGACGCCGCCCAATACCATTCTAAACCCTCGAATCCCGGGTCAACCCTCATGGATGGATGTCCTGGCGTGTATACTTAAATCTTTATTGTACTCATGAGTCGCCGGTGCTCTTACCCGTCAGCGCTCACCCCTGGCCTGTCAGCTTCTCGGCGTTTTCGGCGAACTGTAAAGCGTCTATAAGTGGCTGTATCTCGCCGTCGATCACATCGGCGAGGTTGTAGAGGGTCAGGCCGATGCGGTGGTCGGTCACGCGACCCTGGGGAAAGTTGTAGGTTCGGATCTTGGCCGACCGGTCGCCGGTGCTCACGAGACTCTTGCGGTGACGGGATATCTCCTCCTCCTGGCGACGCACCTGCTCCTCATAGAGCCGGGTGCGGAGCATCTGCATGGCCTTCTCGCGGTTGCCGAGCTGGGTGCGCTCCGTCTGGCAGACGACGACCGTCCCCGTGGGGATGTGCGTGAGCATGACCTTGGTCTCGACCTTGTTGACGTTCTGTCCGCCGGCGCCGCCGCTGCGCGCGGTCTCCATCTTGACGTCGCTCTCGCGCACTTCGACGTCCACCTCCTCTGCCTCGGGCATCACCGCCACGGTAGCGGCGCTGGTATGCACTCGGCCGCTGGCCTCGGTGGCGGGCACTCGCTGTACGCGGTGCACGCCGCTTTCGAACTTGAGGGTGCCGTAGACGTCATCCCCCTGCACTTCGAGCTGGGCCTCCTTGTAGCCGCCCGCCGAGCCCTCGTTCTCAGAGAGCAGCGCCGTCCGCCACCCCCTGCGCTCGCAGTAGCGGAGGTACATGCGAAGCAGGTCGCCCGCGAAGAGGGAGGCCTCGTCGCCACCCGTGCCGGCGCGGATCTCGATGATGGCATTGCGGTCGTCCTGCGGGTCCTTCGGGATGAGCAGGTTCCGGATGCGGGCCTCCGTCTCGGTCTTCCTTTGCTCGAGGGCGGATGCCTCGGCCTTGGCGAGCTCGCGCAGCTCCTCGTCGTCGCCCGCCAGCGCCTCGCGGTGGAAGGCGATGTCGTCGAGCAGCCGCAGGTAGTCCGCACGGGCCTGCACGATGCCCTCCAGGCTGCGGTACTCCTTGCTCAGCCGGGCGAAGGTGCGGTTGTCGGCCACCACCTCGGGGTTCGTCAACGACACGCCCAGCTCATCGAACCGGGCCTTGATGGCTTCCAACTTCTCCAGCATGGGCTCTCAGGTGGGGCACCGCAGGCGGGTGCCGGATTGACGTAATTTGAGCCCGCAAAGGTAACCCGATTCCACATGGCATGGCTCAAGTTCAGGGCTGACGGCCTCTTCACCGGGCAACGGATGCTCGGACCCGAGGCCGTCCTTGTGACCGACCCCTCGGGCA
>RGVM01000615.1 GCA_010027295.1 Chitinophagia bacterium | reverse complement strand
TTCTGGACCTGGAACACCGGCTACATCAATGTCAGGATGGAGGGCCTCTCCCCGAATGCGAACACGGCGGACGGACGCTTCGAATACCATATCGGAGGCTTCCGCACCGGGGAGTCCACCCGCCGGACCGTCGCCCTGGACCTCCCCGCCGGACAGGCCCATGCCCTCGACGCATCGGGACGCAGCGAGGCCCGCATCGACATCGACGTGGACAGATGGTTCCGCTCCGACCACGACCTCCCCATCGCAGGCGGGGCCAGGGTGACGACACCCGGACCCGAGGCCGTCCGGCACGCCGACAACTGTGCACGCATGTTCACGCTGACATCGATATCAAAGAGATGAAGACACGCGTCATACAACTCTCCCTGCCCGTCCTGACGGCCTTCTGCCTCTGGCAGGGCTGCCGCAAGACGCAGGCTGACGCCCCCGTCACGCCGTTCACCCTGGAAGTGCCACAGGGTTTCCCGGCCCCCACGCCCGTCTTCCGCGACAACCCCCTCACCCGGGAGGCCTTCGAACTGGGCAGAAGACTCTTCTATGACGGACGCCTCGCCAAAGACGGTATCACCTCCTGTGCCTCCTGCCACCAGCAGTTCGCCGGCTTCGCGACCTTTGACCATGCCCTCAGCCACGGTGTCGACAACGCATCTACCACCCGCAACGCACCCGGACTCTCCAACCTCGCCTGGTACCCGGAACTGCACTGGGACGGCAGCGTCAACCACCTCGAAGTACAACCCCTCTCCCCCATCACAGCCGCCAACGAGATGGGTGAGACCGTGGCAGGTATCCTGAAGAAGCTCAATGCAGATAGTCGCTACCGGGAACTGACGAATGCAGCCTTCGGGAGCCCCGAGATGGACTCACAACGGATGCTCAAGGCACTGGCACAATTTACGGGGACAATCGTGTCGGGAGACTCGAAATACGACCGCGTCCAGCGCGGCACGGACAGGTTCACACCAGCGGAAGAGGCCGGCTACACCGTCTTCAAGGCCAAATGCACCTCCTGCCACCGAGAGCCGCTCTTCACCGATCACAGCTACCGGAATATCGGACTACCCTTACAGCCGGGCCTCGACGACGTCGGCCGGATGCGCATCACCAAACTCCCCTCCGACTCACTGAAATTCCGCGTCCCCAGCCTGCGCAATGTAATGGTGACAGGACCCTACGGTCACGACGGGCGGTTCTTCTCCGTCGGGGCCGTGATCGAACACTACCGGACAGGCACAAGGCCCGGCCCAACACTGGACCCCCTGCTTCGTAACGGACTCTCCATCAGCCTCAATGAGAAGTCGGACCTGGTCCAGTTCCTAGGAACCCTCACCGACACGGCATACCTGCGGAACCCCCGTTATGCCGAACCGAGATGAGTGAGCCGGCAGACGTTCATTTCTGACGTTTGAGGGATTGGGTCTGGGACAATACGGCGCGGGTGCGCTCCAGCTCCGACTTCGCCTTATCGAGGTCGGACCGGTTTTCCGCAAGGTCGGCCTCCAGGCGCTGACGCTTCCTGTCGAGCTCGGCATGCCGCTTCTCAGCCTTCCTGACGGCCTCCTCCTGCTCGGCGATGCGCTTGTCCAGATCGTAGGCGCCGACGCCGGCCCCCAGCGAGTCGAAGAAGGCACGGGCCGGCTTCGACTCGATTGTGGCCCTGGCCACCTCCGTCGAGGACGGGTTCCGCAGCAGGATGTCCTCTCCCGGCTCGGCCAGCACCACCGAGAGGATGCTCGT
>RGVM01000614.1 GCA_010027295.1 Chitinophagia bacterium | reverse complement strand
CGCCAAGATGGGCTTCGCCGTCGACATCACCCGCCGTCTCGCCCTTTCCCTTCCGGTACCCGTCATCGCCTCGGGCGGCGGTGGGGAGCCCGCCCATTTCCTCGAAGTGCTGCAAGAGGGGGCCGACGCCGCCCTCGCCGCCAGCGTCTTCCATTTCAGGGAGATCGCCATACCCGACCTGAAGCAACTCCTGGCCGACAACGGCATACCCGTCAGAAGGTGAGAACCTGACCATTACCCAAGAAAAAACGAACGATGTCACTTGACCTGGATTTCTCCATGCACCCCGACGGCCTCTTGCCCGCCATCGTGCAGGACGACCGCACCCTGCGGGTCCTCATGCTGGGATACATGAACCGCGAGGCCCTCGAGAAGACCCTGTCGACCGGCAGGGTCACGTTCTGGAGCCGCTCCAGGAACCGGCTATGGACCAAGGGCGAGGAGAGCGGTAACTTCCTCGAACTCCGCGCCTTCTCGGCCGACTGCGATGCCGACACTTTACTCGTCAAGGCGCATCCCCTTGGACCGACCTGCCATACCGGTTCCGACACCTGCTGGGGTGAGCGGAACCATACCGCCGACTTCCTCTCCTATCTCGAAGAGGTCATCCAACTCCGCCGCGGGAGCGGCGACCCCGCTTCATATGTCAACACGCTCTTCGGAAAGGGATTGCCCAAAATCGCACAGAAAGTCGGGGAGGAGTCGGTCGAACTGGTCATCGAAGCCATGCGTGATGAGCCCGACAAATTCCTTGGCGAGGCAGCCGATCTAATGTTCCATTATTTGGTTTTGCTTAACGCCAAAGGATTTACTTTGCAGGACGTAACATCCGTTCTCGAGAAAAGACACGCATCATGAGGTACACTTTGGCCTTGCTATTGACGTTCCCCGTCCTGGTATTCGGACAGGGCCCGATGGATTTCCAGATAAAGGGCCTCGTCAAGGGTTTGCGTGACAACACCGTCATCGAGCTTCGTGAGCAGGATCCGCAGATACCCACCCCGGTGGCAACCGCCAAGAGCCTCGGCGGCAAGTTTCTGCTCAAGGGCAAACTGCCGGCCTCCAATCTCTACTACCTCACCTACCAGGGCACCGAGCAGAAGTTGTTCGTCTTCATTGAGCCCGCCGTCATCACCCTCACGGCCCACAAGGATAGCCTGTCTTCCGGGGTGCTCAAGGGCTCTGCCTCCCACCTCGCCTTCACCGAGTTTAACAAGGTGTTCAGTCCTCTCTACGGGAAGCTGGGCCAGCTCTCGCAGCAGCTCCAGACCGGGGCTGATGCCGACGGATCCCTCCGCCGGCAATACGATGCCGCCCTCGCCGAGACCCAGGCCAAAGCCGACGAATACATCGGCAGGAACGCATCCTCCGTGGTGGCGCCTTTCGCCATACTGGTCGTCTCCCAGCTGTCCCAGGATCCCGCGCTCCTCGAACGCCGCTTCGAGATGCTCTCCTCGGCCACCAAGGCCAGCCTGTACGGCAAGATGGTCGCGCAGAACGTGGCCGACGCCAAAGTGGGCAGCATCGGTTCGGAAGCCCTCGACTTCACACAAAACGACCCAGACGGGAAACCCGTCAAACTCTCGTCCTTTCGCGGTCGGAACCCTCCGCGGTCTTTCATCGGTGAAACTCGCCTTTTCGGCGACGAAACACGACAATCATCGGACCCTCTTGGAACCCGAGCGTTCGCCCCGTCTGCTTCCGCCGATCCTCGCGCTGACGGCGATCGTGTTCGTCGGC
>RGVM01000613.1 GCA_010027295.1 Chitinophagia bacterium | reverse complement strand
AAATACAGGGTGCGTCCGTCGGCGTGGAGGAAGGGGCAGGATTCGTTTCCGGCGGTATTGACGGGTGCACCGAGGTTCTCCGGCTCCCCCCAGCCTCCGTCGGGACGGCGGCGGCTGACCCAGATGTCGTTCCCGCCCATCCCGCCGGGTCGGTTGCTGGCGAAATAGAGGGTCCGCCTGTCGGGGGACAGGCAAGGGGCCGATTCCCATGCCTCGGTATTGACGGGCTCTCCGAGATTCCGGGGGCGGCCCCATCCGCCCTGGCGGTTTCGAGAAGACAGGTAGATGTCGCAGCTGCCCATCCCGTCGGGGAAGTTGCAGCCGGTGAAGACCAGCCATTCCCCGTCCTGAGAGATGTTCTGCGCCCCTTCGTTGAGGGTTGTGTTGATGTCGCCGTGGAGGTTTTCCGCACGTCTCCATGCGCTGCTGTCGAGGCGGGCGACGAGGAAGTCCTCGTTGGTCCCTCCTATCCTTCGGGTGAAGAAAAGGGTATGTCCGTCGACGGGAAGGGACGGGTAGTATTCAGGGAAGGGGCTGTTGACGCTATCCCCCAGGTTTTTGGCTTCGAATACGTAGCCGGAGGCGGTAATCCGGCGCGAAAGGCTGTCGCCGAGCCGGAAGCATTGGAGCCGGTAAGCTGCGGCCCTGCGGGCGCGTGAGTCGAGGCCGGGCAGCCGGAGGAAGCCCTCGAGTGCGGGGATGGCCTCGGAGAACCGTCCCATCCCGCCGAGGTTGATGGCGTAGGGCAGCCGGTACTCCCTGGAGAAGAGGCTGTCGAGTGCGAAGGACTTCTCGTAGGCGGCCGCAGCTGCGGCGTAGTTGCGCAGCTCGCCGTGGAGGCCGGCCTTGGTCAGCCAGGCTTCCAGGAAGCCCGGTTCGAGGGTGATGGCCTGACCGACCGTCTCGAGGGAGCCGCGGTAGTCGCCGTCGGCCGCCTTCCCAAGGGCGAGCTCGTAGAGGGACCTCGCCTTTCGGCCCATCTTCGAGGGGTCGTATCCCTGGGCCCTGCCGTCTGAGGCCAGCAGCAGGAGGGCCAATGTCCACATTGTCCATTTGAGCATGTGTCGGATCATGGCGTCGGCTTGGGGCGCGTGGGCCTCAGGGTATGTGTATGTACTTGTGCGATTGCAACGAGAGGCTCCACCCCGGGTTGGCCAGGATATGGCCGAGTATCGTGGGCATGACGCGTTCGATACGGTCCCATTCCGGCTGGAGGAAGAGCCGGCAGTCGGGCCTTGCCATGGCCGCATGACGCTCGGCCCATTGGATATCGGAGGGATGGTAGACCACCACCTTGAGTTCATCGGCCATGGGCATCAGCTCGGGGAGCGGGGCCTTGAATTTCTTGGGGGAGAGGCATACCCAGTCCCATTCGCCCGAGAGGGGATGCGCCCCTGATGTCTCGAGATGCGTGCGTATCCCCTCGGCACGGAGTGCCCGGGTGAGGGGGCCGAGGTCGTGCATCAGGGGCTCGCCCCCCGTGACCACCGCGATAGGTGCGGACGTGGATGTCACATATCCCACCAGTTCCGATATGGAGCGGAGCGGATGTGCATGCCGGTCCCAGCTATCCTTCACATCGCACCAGACGCAGCCGACGTCGCAGCCGCCCAGCCTAATGAAGTAGGCCGACCGTCCCTGGTGGGAACCTTCGCCCTGCAGGGTATGGAAATGCTCCATGACCGGCAGGGGTGCGTCAGGGGCGTCGGCTTCGGGGGGCTGATCCGGTCTCGGGTCCAT
>RGVM01000612.1 GCA_010027295.1 Chitinophagia bacterium | reverse complement strand
TCAGCCCGGTCGACGGACGACGAGCGAGGCGCAGTTGTCATGCATGATCAACTGCTGCTCCGCCTCGGTGAAGCCGGCGTCGGTGAGGTCACCGATGAAGGTGAACGGATCGGCCAGTCCCTCGGTGTGGGGCCAGTCCGAACCGAGCATCAGTCGATCGGCACCCATGACATCGCGCAACTGGTCGAGCTCGTCCTCGTAGAACGGTGACACCCACACGTTCTGCTTGAACTGCTCGACCGGGTTGTTGGCGAACATCGACGGTGCCTGGGAGTAGATCTTCTTCATCCGCTTCAGCAGCGGACGCACCCAGTTGGCTCCGGTCTCGACCGTGGCGAACCGGATGCGCGGGAAGCGATCCATGAGCCCGTGGAGGATGAGCGCAGCGAACGTGTCGGCCACGGCGTCGTGGGACAGGGCCTGGCGCAGCGGCTCGAACTTGTGGGCCTCCATCTCCGACTTCTCACCCCACATGGTGATGAGGTCGTAGTAGGCGTTGGCGCCACCGTGGTACACGACGGTCACGCCGGCCTCCTGCACCCGGGCCCAGAACGGGTCGAAGCGCGGATCGGCGGGCGACTTGAGCCCCTCGGTGGTGCGGACCGGACCGGTGCCGACCAGCACGCACCGCGCATCGCGGTCCAGCGCCCACTCCAGCTGCGAGACGGCGTTGTCGATATCACCGAGCACCATGACGGGAGTGGCGAAGATCGTCTCCTTGTAGGCGAAGCCCCAGTCCTCGTCGAGCCAACGATTGAAGGCGCGGAAGGCGGCCTGGGCAGCAGGAAGATCGTCGTGCAACGCGTTCTCCATGCCGACGGCCAGCGTCGGGAAGAACAGTGCGCCGTCGATGTGCATGTCGGACATGACCTTCACGCGGATGTCGCGGTCGCGATATGACGGATCACACGGTTCGAGATCACCGAACAGGTCCTTGACGCTGTCGCCCTTCGGGTTGCGACCGCGGAAGTACTGCTCGAGGCTGCCGGGCGCCGACAGACGATCGAAGGTCGGGTTCGGGATGAAGCGGTTGATCTTGCCGCCGACGAGCAGCATCTGCTTGCCGTTGACCTCGGCCCACTGCATGCAGCGGTGCCATCAGCAGCCCAAACCGTGGACATGCTTCGCGGAAGTAATTGACAAGTCCAGTGAAAGACCGAAGTTGGCCCTTCGTTTCTGGCACTGCCATGTTCATCACCGCTTCGATCCGCGTGTCCAAGTGTCGCACCCCCCCTTGAGTGATATAATGCCCCAAGAATTCCATTTCAGAGCACCCAAACTGACACTTCTTGCCGTTCAACCGTAAGTCAAATCTGCGAAGTCGCTCGAACAGCTTCCTGAGCAGAGTCAGAAACTCCTCGAACGTGTCAGCGTGGATTCCGAGATCATCTAGATACGACTCGATCCCGTGCCCTTCTAGTCCTTGTAGAACATCCCGAGAGACCCGTTCCTGGAACTCAGCCGGTCCACCTTTCGGACCAAATGGCAGAGTCGTTGGCCGATGCAAGCCCAGCGGCGACCGGATCGCCAGCAGTTCCTGCGTCGCTTCGTCCAACGGCACCTGGAAGTACCCTTTGTACATGTCTCCCTTGCCCAGATACTTACCATGCATCCTGGCAAGCACCTCCTTGCCGTTCTTGACAGGGTATTGGTGCTGATGAGTGATCTCGTTGATCTTGCGGTAATCACCGCAACACCTGCGCTTCTCCTTCCCGGGTTGCTTGATTGCCACCACCGGGC
>RGVM01000611.1 GCA_010027295.1 Chitinophagia bacterium | reverse complement strand
GACACCTTGTTGGAAGACCGATGACTGTCTCCTACGGACTTGGGAGAAATCGCTTCCATCGAATCGGTTTTCCTGTATATTTAGTCTATGATTCGTTCCAGCCTCCGGCATTACTGGTTGGTGGCGGCCCTCCTGCTGTCGGGCATTATCGGATATTCCTTCATCCTCACGGAGCCCAGTGTGGACTTCATCACGCAGGTGAAACCCCTTCTCAACCGGAAGTGTATTGCCTGCCACGGCGGCGTGAAACAGAAATCCGGCTACAGCCTCCTCTTCCGAGACGAGGCCCTCGGCAAGGGAAAGTCGGGCCGACCGGCCATCATCCCCGGCGACCCCGACAACAGCGAACTGATCCGCCGCCTCTCGGCACATGACCCCGAGGAGCGGATGCCCTACCACGAGGATCCCCTGACGGAAGAAGAGATCGATCTCCTCACCCGTTGGGTGCAGGAAGGTGCCGTCTGGGGCGAGAACTGGTCTTACACTCCCGTCCGGGAAGTCAAGCCACCGGCCCTGCGGGGATGGCTCTGGGGGCTCATCCCTTCCTCCCGCTCCCGTTGGGTACGGAACGACATCGACAGGTTCATCGCTCAAAAACAGGAGGCGCAGGACCTGGAGCCCTCCCCGGAGGCCGATCGAACGACCCTCGCCCGGCGGCTCAGCCTAGACCTTACCGGTCTCCCATCCACTCCTGAACTCACCCGCTCATTCCTCGCCGACACCCGGCCGGATGCCTACGAACGGTTGGTGGACACCCTCCTGGCCTCACCGGCCTTCGGAGAGAGATGGACCGCCATGTGGCTCGACCTGGCCAGGTACGCTGACACGAAGGGATATGAAAGGGATGACACCCGGAACATCTGGCGCTTCCGCGACTGGCTCATCCGTGCCTTCAACCGCGATATGCCATACGACAGCTTCCTCGTCGAACAGATGGCCGGCGACATGATTCCCGGCGCCACCGACGATCAGCTCATCGCCACAGCCTTCCACCGCAACACCATGACCAATGACGAGGGAGGCACCGACAATGAGGAATTCCGGACTGCCGCCGTCATCGACAGGGTCAATACCACCTGGGAAGTGCTGCTCGGAACCACTTTCGCATGCGTCCAATGCCATAGCCATCCCTACGACCCCTTCCGGCATAAGGACTACTACCGATTCATGGCCTTCCTCAACGACACGAGGGATGAGGACACCTATGCCGAATATCCACTGCTGCATGAGTTCAGAGGTCCCGACTCCCTGTCTTTCAATGAATTGAAGAGTTGGCTGCTTGAACATGCGGATCGGCAGGAAGCGAACCAAGTGCTGTATTTTCTAAAAACCCGGCAACCCTCCATCAACGGCCTGACTGCCGACGCCTTCGTGAACAGTGAGCTCTCGGACACGAAATGGCTCGTCATGCGGCGGGAATCCTCCAGCCGGCTCAAACGGGTGGAACTCTCGGGACGGAATCGGCTGCTCCTCCGGTACGACTCCAAGCGGGAGGACGGCACACTAACCTTCCGAGCCGACAGCCTGACAGGAACGGTCATCGGCCGCTTCCGGGTCCCCCAGACCACGGGAGGCTTTCAACACTATGAACTGCCGCTGATCGCCATGGAAGGCGTACATGATGTTTACATCCAGTATCACTCTCCTTCCCTGACGAACCCCGACGAGAACGGCATCCGGTTCGACTGGTTCCATTTCACGAAGGACTTCCCAGGTAAGGGACGGCCGGGATATGACTCC
>RGVM01000062.1 GCA_010027295.1 Chitinophagia bacterium | reverse complement strand
AGTCAAGGAATGGCTCCACCACCTGTTGTCGCCGGATATACGGATCGTCAGGAGTCCCAAGAGCCATAATTCTCAGATCGGCGTCCCTTTGAGCGTCTGGCTGATGGGGCCCGACGACCGGCTTGCCATCCTGGAGGCGGGCATCTCCCTGCCCGAGGAGATGGACCGGTTGGAGCGTATTATACGACCCGACATCGGCATCTTCACCAACCTCCTCGATGCGCATGACGAGGGCTTCCCCGAAAGGGCCTCCAAGGCGCGTGAGAAATACCGGCTCTTCCGTCGCGCCCGTTACCTCATACACTGTGCCGACCACGAGGCCGTACGGCATGCCGTCCGCGAGGCGAGGGAGTCCGATGCCGGCCCCCATCCCCATTGCCTCACCTGGGGCGAATCGCCCGATGCCGGGCTGCGTATCCTGCGGAAGGAGGTCGGTGGGGATTCGACTTTCGTGGAAGCCCTGTATGAAGGGCGGAGGGTGGATATCACCATCCCCTTCACGGACCCGGCTTCGCTCGAGAACGCGATGCATGCCTGGATGCTGATGCTGCATATGTCCATTCCCGATGTCCTTATCCGGGAGCGGATGCTGACCCTGCCGATGCTTTCCATGCGGATGGAACTCCGGGAAGGCATCAACGGATGCGTATTGGTGGATGACAGCTACAGTGCCGACCTCAGTTCGCTGCGGCTGTCGCTGGACTTCCTGGTGCGACAGCGACGGGATGCGGGTCTGACGGTCGTACTGTCCGACATCTTGCAGAGCGGCCGGCCGCCGGACGAGTTGTACCGGGAGGTGGCCGTCGAGCTGTCGCGGCGCGGGGTCGGTCGGCTGATCGGCATCGGTCCCGCCATCACCGCCCATGCGGGCCGTTTCGAGGGGCTGGTGCCCGACACGGCCTTCCATGCCGCCACCGACCTGTTCCTCGAGCAGTTCCATCCGACACAGTTCCGTGGGGAGGCCATCCTCCTGAAGGGGGCCCGGAGTTTTGGTTTCGAGCGTATCGCCGAGCGGCTGGAGGCGAGGGCGCACCAGACCGTGCTGGAGATCGACCTCTCGGCCATCTCCCACAACCTGGCGACGTACCGTCGCATGCTGGCGCCGGGTGTGCGGATGATGGCCATGGTGAAGGCCTTCTCCTATGGTGCCGGGGCCTATGAGGTCGCCAGCCTGATCCAATTCCATGGCGCCGACTGGCTGGCGGTGGCCTATATCGACGAGGGCGCCGAGCTCCGTCGCGCAGGCATCCGCATGCCCATCGTCGTGATGAACCCGGAGCCGGCCGCCTTCCGCACCCTCACCGAAAACGACCTGCAGCCGGAGATCCACTCTTTCGAAGGGGCTGCGGCATTCGCCCGCCATCTCTCCTCTGAGGGTTTGCAGGGCTATCCCGTGCATATCAAGCTAGACACCGGTATGCATCGCCTGGGCTTCCTCCCCGAGGAGGTGGATGATCTCTGCCGGATCCTCACGGAGGGCGGCGGCATGCATGTGGTATCTGTCTTCAGCCATCTGGCGGCTGCCGAGGATCCTGCCCACGACGACTACACCCGGCTACAGTCGGCGCGTTTCGTCGAGGCCTGCGAACGGATCCAGCGGGGGATCGGATACGGCTTCCTGCGCCACCTCTGCAACACGGCCGGCATCCGGAGACATCAGGATTTACAGTTCGAGATGGTCAGGCTCGGCATCGGACTCTACGGGGTCGATCCTTCGGGGACGGAAGCCGACCGACTGAAGCATGCCCTCACGCTGGCCACCACGGTGGCCCAGGTCAAATCGATACCGGCCGGAGAGACAGTCGGTTACGGACGTCGTGCGCGGCTCACACGCGACAGCCGCATCGCCACCATCCGGATCGGATATGCCGACGGGTTTCCCCGCAGCCTGGGCAACGGCAATGGCAGCGTCCTGATCGATGGGCATGACTGTCCCGTCGTCGGCAATGTCTGCATGGACATGACCATGGTCGATGTCACTGACTGCGGCGCCGTGCGTGCCGGTACGCGGGTCATCGTCTTTGGTCCTGAGCGGCCTGTGACCGGACTGGCGCGTTGTGCCGGCACCATCCCCTATGAGATGCTGACAGGCATATCCTCGCGTGTGCGCAGGGTCTATGTGGAGGAATAGCATCGGACTAAGCCGCCATCTTGCTTATATTTGTCCAAACAACACCCGTCGAGTTGAAACTGAAGCATGTCTTCCTGTTCACCTTCCTCATCCTGCTGGTCGACCAGGTCCTCAAGGTATACATCAAGACCCACTACCATCTTGGCGAGGAGCACCTGGTCATTTCATCGCTTTCCTGGTTCCGCCTTCATTTTATCGAAAACGAGGGGATGGCATACGGTTGGAAGCTCGGGGGCGACTGGGGCAAGCTGGCGCTGACGCTGTTCCGCCTCGTTGCCGTTATCATAGGCACCGTCTATCTGATCCGACTGTCGCGCAACAGGCAGCATCCCGGATTCATGGCCTGTGCGACCCTGATTTACGCGGGTGCCATCGGCAACCTGATCGACAGCATCTGCTACGGGGTAATCTTCGAAGGCAGCGATCCCTTCAGCCTGAACCGGGCCCGCCACATCCTGCAGGAGGGCTTCGCGGGCGGCTACGACTCGCTGCTTCACGGCAAGGTGGTCGATATGCTTTACTTCCCCATCATCACGGATGCGAGATACCCTGACTGGTTCCCCTTCTGGGGCGGGCAGTCGTTCGAGTTCTTCCGTCCCGTCTTCAACATCGCTGACGCCTCCATCACGACCGGTGTGATTACCCTGCTTGTTTTCCAGGAGCGGTTCCTGAAGCCGCAGGGGCCGTATACCCATCCCACCGTGGAGACCAACTCCCGGGTAAGCGACGAGGCGCAGGTGTCCTGATCAAAGGGCCATTCCCTCATGAGGATCCATGCTGCCATAGCGACCCTGTTTCTGACGATCGCCTCCTGCGAGAAGGAGACTAGTATCGAGGCGGGGAACCGGAGGCCGCCGCTGGGCAACGATTGCCGGCCGATGCAGGTCGTCGGGGTCGACTCGGCCACGGGGCGTGGGACGGTATCCTTTCTGACAAGGTTCGATGCCGCCGGAAAGGCCAATGCGGTGGAGGTGTACGACAGCCTCTCCTCTCGCTTGCTAGTCGACGAGCCGCTCGTACGGACGGCTGACACCCTCCGGCTCCCATCCGACGCCTACCTGCTGCTCGATACTTCGGGCAGGGTGCGCCGTTTCGTCGCCCGTCAGGTCGTGAACAACGTCCCTCAGACCATACGCTACGAATACAGCTATGACGCGGGCGGCTATCTGGTACGGAAGGAGCTCTTCTCCTCCGCCACCCCTGTTCCCATACCGCTGGTACAGTTCAAATACACCTGGACGGGTCAGAACCTGGTGCAAGTGGAGGGGGCTTTCGTGATACCGGGGTTGACTCAGAAGGTACTCTCCGCCAGCCTGGAATACGACCTGACCCAGTCGGCCAGGAATTTCCTGCCGATCCTGCCCGATGCCGTAGAGCTGGCGTTGCCCGTCATGGCGGTGGACATGGGGAAAAGGTCCAGGAACCTAGTAAGCCGTATTTCACTCACGACCTATGGCGCCGGCGGCATGGCCGACAGCACGCTGACGGCGCGGTACGGCGACTATGTCTTCACCACCGACGGCTACCTGGTGGAGTGGAAAGTGTCCGGTGACCCGATCCCGGCGCTGCCCTTCCCTCCCGGCCGCAACCGGATACGCTATTTCTGCCGCTAGGCCCTCTCTCCGCAACGCGTTTCACCACGTTCCCGTTCGTCCTTCCCTCCTTCCTCCTCCGTCAAAATACATGTGCGGGGCGGTGTTTCCGACCGGGAACGCCCTTTGCGGCAGGCTACCTTCACATCATGTTCGTAAAGACGTTCGGGAGTGCGGTGTTCGGGGTCGAGGCCATTACGATCACGGTGGAAGTGAACTGGGATGCCCAGGGAAAGGACTATTTCATTGTGGGGTTGCCCGACAGCGCCGTGAAGGAGAGTATACACCGCATCGAGAGCGCCATCAAGGCGAATGGGGCAGAAATGCCGCGCACCAAGATAGTCGTGAACCTGGCTCCGGCGGATGTAAGGAAGAGTGGGACGGCGTTCGATCTGCCGATTGCGATGGGTGTGTTGGGAGCTTCCGACCAGATGCCGGGCTGGGAACGCCTGGGGGACTACCTTTTGATGGGCGAGCTGAGTCTGGAAGGCGAGGTTCGGCCCATCAAAGGAGCCCTGCCGATCGCGATACAGGCGCGGAAGGATGGGTTCAAGGGCTTGATCGTACCCGAGGCAAATGCCCGGGAGGCAGGCATGGTGGGGCAGCTCGATGTGTTCGGCGTCCGTCATATCCGCGAGGTCATGGAGTTCTTCCAGTCTGCGGGGCAGTCGCTGAAGCCGGTGGTCGTGGACATCCGGGAGGAGTTCCTGCTGCAACAGAACGCCTTCGACACGGACTTCTCGGAGGTGAAGGGTCAGGAGCATATCAAGAGGGCGCTCGAGATCGCTGCTGCGGGCGGGCACAACGCCATTCTGATCGGTCCTCCGGGGGCGGGCAAGACGATGCTGGCGAAGCGGCTCCCCACGATATTGCCACCCCTGACGTTGCAGGAGGCGCTCGAGACGACGAAGATCCACAGCGTGGCGGGCAAGATGCCGGAGCATGCGATGCTGGTGTCGCGTCGTCCCTTTCGGGCCCCGCACCATACCATCAGTGATGTGGCGCTTGTCGGCGGAGGCGGCCAGCCGCAGCCGGGGGAGATATCGCTGTCGCACAACGGGGTGCTGTTCCTCGACGAGCTACCCGAGTTCAAGAGGACCGTGCTGGAAGTGATGCGGCAGCCGATGGAGGAGCGGAAGGTCACCATCAGCCGGGCGCGCATCGCCGTCGACTTCCCTGCGTCCTTCATGCTGCTGGCATCGATGAACCCCTGTCCCTGCGGATACTACAACCATCCCGAGAAGGAATGCAGCTGTCCGCCGGGAGCGGTGCAGAAATATCTTAACCGCGTCTCGGGGCCCCTTCTCGACAGGATAGACCTCCACGTGGAAGTGACGCCGGTAGCCTTCACTGAGCTCTCCTCCCTGGCTTCGGGCGAGCCATCGGTCCGGATACGAGAAAGGGTCATCCGGGCGAGGGAGCTGCAGGCGGAACGATTCAGGGAGGATGCCGGCATATATGCGAACGCACAGATGGGCCATCGGAGGTTGAGGGACGTGTGTCCCCTCGATGAATCCGGTACCCGGCTGCTCAAGACGGCCATGGAGCGACTCAACCTCTCGGCGCGCGCCTACGACCGGATCCTGAAGGTATCGAGGACCATCGCCGACCTGGCGGAGTCTCCGGTCATACGGCCGGAACATGTGGCGGAGGCCATACAGTTCCGCAGCCTCGACCGGGAGAGCTGGGGGAGGTGAGGCAGCGTGGAAGGGATAGTTATTCCGGGAGTGTCATCCAGCGATACCTGTTGGATAAGGTTTTGCGGCCGAAGGTGGGCCGCTGCAGAAAGGCTAAATAAAAGCCCAGCCTTTTATTGGAAGAACCAAAGGACTGTCGATCGGGTGCCCGGTAGGCACCCTTTTGGAATTCGGGAGCTGGGATGTCTCAGAGCCGTTCCAGGAGCTCTACCACCTTCTCGCGTTTGAGGATGAGGTAGCCGAAGCGGTCCTGGCTGATGCCCTCTCTCAGGTGGTAGCTGAACTCGAGCTGTTCGTCCACGACATTCGTCTCGAAATGGCGGAAGCAGATGTTGGGGTGCTCCGTGAGTTCCTCCCCGATCTCGTAGAGATGTGTCGAGAGGATGAAGAGTGCCCTGCGGATGCGGATGAGTCCCTGGATGACCGTGAGGGAGCATTTCATGGCATCCTGGATGTTGGTGCCCTTGAAGATTTCGTCGATGAGCACGAGCCAGCGCCTGCCATCGCTCACGGTCTCCACCGTGTGCCGCACGCGTCTGACCTCGTTGTAGAAGTAGCTCTCACCCTTGGCGATATTGTCGGAGACGTTGATGTTGCTGAGGATGCCTTCGAAGAGGCTGAGGCGCATATGGCGGGCCGGCACACCCATGCCGAGGTGTGCGAGGTAGGCTGCGAGTCCGACCGATTTGATGAAAGTGCTCTTGCCGGCCATGTTGGCGCCCGTGAGGAAGATGAAATTGGAATCGGGGTCCATGCGCAGGTCGTAGGCCACCGGCTTGTCGAGCAGGAGGTGGAAGAGTCCCTCCGCCTCGAGGCATGGCTCGTCACTCTCCGCGAAATCGGGGAAGCGGAGCTGGTGGGCCTCCATGGCCCTGGCCATCGAGTACCAGGCGTCGAGCCGGCTGTGTAGCCGCACCAGCTCGAGTGTCTGTCGGCGGTAGTCCTGGTGGAAGAACCGGGCCAGCCGGACGGTGTCCAGGGTGCCGAGTGCGGTTTCCCCCTGATGTCGGGCAAGGTCTTCCACCTGCCTATGGCGGAGCAGCGTACGGACTTCGGACAGGACCCTCTCCAGCCTGGCGGGCACCGGTCCTTCTGCGAACAGCTCCGTGATCCGGCGCATGCCAGCCACCAGGTCGGCGAGATGTGAGAGCGAGTAGCGGGCAAGCGAGAAGTCGGGTCCGTGCAGCAGCCTGTAGAGCCGGCTGTTGAGGGCGTCCGCCGACGCGGGCATGGTGTCCATCTGGTAGTCGAGGAACCTCTCCACGACGAGCAGCGTGCCGTTGGTGATGCTGTCGGGCCAGCGGGGGAGTCTTTCCAGGATGCAGCGGAGGACGGACTGCGTGGATCGTATCCCTTCGATGCTGTCGAGCGGGTGTCTGAACACGTGTAGCAGCGCGTCACGACCGGCGGTCGTCCGAGTGAAGTCGAGGCGGTGGAAGACGGACGAGTCGTCCTCCGCATGGAAAACCGATAGGTCGGCGAGGGTTGTAGGGTCTATGTGCATGGGACGTCTCCGTCGGAGGGATGCGTCATCTGTCGAATTCCATACGCTGGCCCATCCGTTCCTCGTCGAGGCTACCCTCTTCGTATGCCAGGTGGCCGCTGACGAACGTGTGGGTGACGGAGGACGGGAAGCGGAAGCCTTCGAAGGGGCTCCATCCGCATTTGTAGCGGATGTTGGAGGCATCGGCCGTGAAGGGCCTGTCGGGGTCCACGATGACAAGGTCGGCGTGGTAGCCCTCGCGGATGAAGCCCCGCTCGCGGATGCCGAAGCAGGTGGCCACGTCGTGGCTCATCTTCTGTACGATGCGCTCGATCGGCATGCGGCCCTCGCGGTTGTAGTACAGCATGAGCGGGAGGCTGTGCTGCACCAGCGGCAGGCCGGCATGGGCGTGCGCGTAGGGCCCCTGCTTCTCTTCGGCGGTATGGGGGGCGTGGTCCGTGGCGATGACATCGATGGTGTCGTCGAGCAGCGCCTTCCATAGGGCTTCGCGGTTCTCGGGCGCCTTGATCGCGGGGTTGCATTTGATGCGGTAGCCCAGCCTTTCGTAGTCGTCTGCAGTGAAGTGGAGGTGGTGCACACAGACCTCGCAGGTGATGCGTTTCTCGGCAAGGGGCAGCATGTTGCTGAAGAGCTGCAGCTCTCGGGCGGTGCTGATGTGCAGGATATGCAGGCGGGTGCCGTGCCGCTTGGCGATCTGGACGGCCAGGAAGGACGACTCGAAGCATGCGTCCACGTCGCGCACCAGTGGATGGTCGGCAGGTCCGAGCTCCCTTCCCGATGACTGCATGCGCTGGAGATTCGCACGTATGAGGCGTTCGTCCTCGCAGTGTGTGGCGATGAGCACTTCGCTGCGACTGAAGAGCCGCTCGAGGGAGAGGACGTTGTCGACGAGCATGTTGCCGGTGGAGGAGCCCATGAAGACCTTGATACCGCAGATGTCGCGCTTGTGCTCGTTGACGCGGAGCGCATCCTCCGCGTTCTCGTTGGAGGTGCCCATGAAGAACGAGTAGTTGGCGAGGGACCTGCGGGCCGCGATCGCGTACTTCTCCTCCAGGAGCTCCAAGGTGAGGGCGGGCGGCTGCGTGTTGGGCATCTCCATATAACTCGTGACGCCGCCTGCGACCGCGGCGCGCGATTCGGAGTGGATATCGGCCTTGTGGGTGAGGCCGGGCTCCCGGAAATGCACCTGGTCGTCGATGACGCCCGGCAGCAGATACCTGCCCCGTCCGTCGATCTCGCGGGCGCCCGTGTGTCCGGGAAGCATGGCGCCGATGGCGGCGATGCGGCCGTCCTCCACCAGGAGGTCGCCCTCTGTAACGGCACCTTCGTTCACGAAGGTGCCGTTACAGAGGGCGACCTCCTGGTGGAGGACCCGTATGCAAGTTATCAAATCGCTGTCTGCCGCGCTCTTCGCCATTGTCCCTATTATTGCATACTCTCAGTCCACCTACCTGCCATCGGGTTCCCGCGACCTCATCCTGCTGGAGCGCCTCGAAATCAAGGCACAGCGCGACAGCGTGCTGAACTTCTCCCATATACGCCCTTTCAACCGCAAATGGTGGGTGCAGTCGCTCGACAGGCTGGAAGCGGATTCCGCGCATCTCGGCCTCACGCGCACCGACCTCCTCAACATGCGCAGGGCCCGGATGAACAACCTGGAATGGGTGTCCGGCGACAAGTCGGGCTACCGTTCGAAGAAGCCTTTCCTCAAGTCCTTCTTCCCAACGCCCGTCAACCTGGTAGAGGTGGACCGCCCCGACTTCTTCCTCTCCGTCAACCCGGTGCTGCAGTTCAGCTACCTGAACGACGACAGGAGCACGCAGACCGGCTACCAGAACACAAGGGGCTTCACCGCCCGGGCGCAGGTGGGCGGCAAGTTCGGCTTCTACACCTATGTCACCGAGAACCAGGAAAGGGCCCCGGCCTATGTCAACGAGTGGTTCGGACGCTACGGCGGCTTCCCAGGTGTCGGCGCCAGCAAACCCTTCAAGCGGGGATTTGCGCGTGACTACTTCGACGCCCGTGGCGGTGTCATGTTCAACGTGGCCAAGTATCTCGACCTCCAGTTCGGATACGACCGGGCTTTTCTGGGCAACGGATACCGAAGTCTTTTCCTGAGCGACTTCAGCGCGAACCACCTCTTCCTGAACATGAACCTGAAGGTGTGGAAGCTGAACTACATTAGCCGGGTGATGGAGTTGAACGTCCAGTACAACCGGGGCATACGAGGCGACACGGTCATGCCCCGTAAGTACATGGCCATCCACCACATAAGCTTCACCGCGCCGAAGTGGCTGACGCTGGGAATGTTCTCCAGCGTGGTCTTCGGTCGCGCCAACCATGTCGAGTTCGGGTACCTCAACCCCATCATCTTCCTGAGGCCTATGGAGATGCAGGTGGGCAGCCCCGACAATGCCATGATGGGCCTCGATGCCAAGATCAATGTTTCCAGGAGCCTGCAGATCTACGGGCAGCTGTTGTTCGACGAGTTCCTGCTGAATGAGCTTCGCAAGGGACAGGGCTCCTGGGTCAACAAGTGGGGGCTGCAGGCTGGCCTCAAGTACATCGATGTGGCGGGTGTCGACAACCTGGACCTTCAGTTGGAGTTGAACGCGGTACGTCCTTTCACCTATTCTCATTTCGATACGGTCGCCAACTACTCGCATTGCAATCAACCCCTGGCGCATCCGTTGATGTCGAACTTCGTCGAGACG
>RGVM01000610.1 GCA_010027295.1 Chitinophagia bacterium | reverse complement strand
ACAGGGGTCCATAGCCGAAGGCCGGGATGGTGGAGCAGAAGACGGCGGTGACGGGGGCGTTGAGGGCGGAGGCGAAATGGAGCGGGGCCGAGTCGTTGACGAAGTTCATGCGGGCACCCTGCTGGAGGGCGGCCGACTGGAGATAGGTGAGACGCCCGGCGAGGTTTCGGATGCGGTCGCCTCCTCCGGCGGATGCGCGGATGCGCTCACAGAGGTCGCTGTCGCCCGGTCCCGCGATGAGGACGATATGGAAACCCTCCGGCACCTGGCGGAGGAAGGATACCCATTTCTCCTCCGGGTACTGTTTGGTAAACCAGACGGAGGAGGGGGCAAGACAGAGGTATGGTTGTGTCTGGTACCCGCGGACGGCCTCGTAGTCGGACTCCGAAGGGTGGAGTCGTGGCAGGGCAGCCGGTCCGGGACAGTGGTGGGCGATGAGGCGCTGGTTGCGCTCGACCTCGTGGAGAGGGGCCCCACCCCTGTCAGAGGCGTGGCGGACACGGCGCGTGAAGAGGCGCGATAGCGGGTTTCGATCGAAGCCGACCGTCTCCTGGGCGCCCGAGAAGGCTGTCAGGAGGCCGGTGGCGAGGAAACGTTGCACGTTGACGACAATGTCGTAGCGGTGCGACCGGACGGTACGGAGCAGGAGCAGGAGGTTGCGCAGCTTGCCCCTCTTCTTGTCCCATACCAGGACTTCGTTTAGGAAGGGATGGTCGTGGAGGAGGGCTTCATTGCCCTTCCGGACCAGCATGTCGATGCGATCGTCAGGATGTGCTGCGTGCCATTTCTCGAGGAGCGACGTGGCCAGCACGACGTCTCCTATAAAGGCCGTCTGTATGAAGAGGATGGAGCGGACCACATGCGAAAATAGCCAAAAGGGGGTTGCGGCAGGACTTGCATCCGGAGAGCAAGCCCTAGATTTGCGCAAACCGAAGGAACGATGGAACTCAGGGAAAGGATCGCCGAAGCCTGGCAGGACCGGGCGCTGTTGAAGGGAGGGACGCATGCGGATGCCGTGCGTGCCGTGATAGAGGAGGTCGACAAGGGCCGTTTGCGGGTGGCTTCACCGGAAGAAGGCGGGTGGACCGTACACGAGTGGGTCAAGCAGGCCATCCTGATGTATTTCAGCATCCAGCCGATGCAGACCTGGTCTGTCGAGCCCTTCGAGTTCCACGACAAGATGCTGCTGAAGAAGGACTACCAGGGATTGGGTGTGCGGGCCGTACCGCACGCCGTGGCGCGCTATGGCGCGTATGTGGCGCGGAACGTGGTGTTGATGCCGTCGTATGTGAACATCGGCGCCTATGTGGATGAGGGCACGATGGTGGATACCTGGGCGACGGTGGGCAGTTGTGCGCAGATAGGCAAGGGGGTGCACCTGAGCGGCGGCGTCGGCATCGGAGGCGTGCTGGAGCCTCTGCAGGCCAGTCCCGTCATTGTGGAGGACGGCTGTTTCATCGGCAGCCGCTGTATCGTAGTGGAGGGGGTACGCGTGGAGCGGGAGGCTGTGCTGGGCGCAAATGTCGTATTGACTCAATCGACGAAGATCATCGACGTGAGCGGACCCGAGCCGGTGGAGTACCGCGGCCGGGTGCCGGCGCGGAGCGTCGTCATTCCCGGGACCTATCCCAAGAAGTTCCCCGCCGGCGAATACCAGGTGGGCTGCGCGCTGATCATCGGTCAGCGGAAACCCAGCACAGACCTGAAGACGAGCCTGAACGACGCGCTGCGCGACTTCAA
>RGVM01000609.1 GCA_010027295.1 Chitinophagia bacterium | reverse complement strand
GTGAGGTGCCGTAAGGCATTCAAACAGGACTGGCACGACCTCCCGAGGGCGCCCCTCAGCCCTCCCTCCCCATGTGCATTTCAAGCCGTTGGGTTTCGGTGCATTCCGCGTCGGCGCCGACAGCTGGTGGGCTGGGCGGAGAAGGAGACCGGCGTGACATGGCCGGAGGCGCTGGGCCGCCATGGGGATTGGACGCGGGACGCCGTGGTGTACGTGGCGGTCAGGCATGGTGGGTGGAGGCTCAGCGAGGTCGTTGGGCAGATTACGGGATTGAAGTACCCGGCGGCGGCACAGGGTGTGAGGCGGATCGAGGCGCGGAGAACGCGGGACGCGGCCTGCGAGCGGTTCATCCGCCGGCTCCGGGACCAAATATCAACTGTTTAGATGTGACTTCGCTGTCTGAGACGTGACCCCGTTGTCCACCCCGTTGTCCGTGTCCGGGCTCTTGATGCAGGGGGGCTAACCTCGGACGCGGTTCCACCGGTAATACTCGGACCATGCCGAAGGGCCGGCGGCGACAAGATGCCGAGGGATTCGTGTTCATCCGCAGGACCAACCTCATGGCGGCCCACACCCACCTTGACCAGCCAAAAGCCAAGCCCTAGCCGTGCGATGATGAAACCAAACACCCTTATCCCCCTTGGCTGGAACGATTCAATGAGGTTGGTCGGACTTGCTGCATCATCCTCCCAAAGGGCCTCGGCCTTGGCTTGTGACCCATCGCATGCGGGACTGCTCGCGCATTCCTCATCTTGCCGGCGCGTTTGCGGTGCCGCGATCGCGCTCCCAACCCCAGCGCTCCGGTTGGGCGTGATCGCGGTGGCCTTCGTCCTCGGGAAGGCAGACGCCAGTCTCCGTGCACAGGTTCCCGTGATCATCAGGGAAATGTGCAAGGCGACCGACATGGTCCGATTGCATGCCATCGAGTTCCAAGCTCACGTGGTGCTGAGCCGTTGGCGGCGTGTTGTTGTCTCATGGGAGAAGGGCGAGGTCACATCGAACGTGCAGGAGTTTCGCTACTCATCGGCGGCGGGCGGCAGCGTCCTGTGGTACGAGGCCCGCAAGCAGCCTGGGGACAGGAAGTTGCATGTGAGCAGGGAACCCTTCTTCATCAATTCGTATCAAAACCGCAGTTACCACTTCTTTAGCAACCGAGGCCCCCTCCTCAATGGACTGCGAATCGATGCGAGTTGCGTGTTCCAATCTTGGGCGACCGATGCCCGGCCCGTCGGGAACGTCCCCACCGAGCATTTCCATCCCACGGGTCCATGGCATCGGATACTTGCGTATCAGGCGACGCCGTTGATCAACGCAGGGATGCCGCCGGTCGATGGAGGGGATGCCGAGACGGGGCCGACCCACGACGAGTACCGAAAGGTTCCCTTTCGTCTCGCGGGGGCGACCTTCTTCGCATTGCCCGGCCGGAACCGTCATTTTGGGAGCGTCATGCAATTACTTCAGTTCGACCCACTGCTGATTCCCAATCCATTGCTTTTTGGCTGGGTTGGGGGCGTGGACGCGACGGTGAAGGTCGTTCCGGACCCATCCTTGAGGGAACGTCCATGGCCAGGAGGCGGCCGCGTGACGGCCGAGGCACCGGCGACCGATAAGGCTCCGCAAGACTGAATCCTCGCCGGGAGAATGCAGTTGGCAGGGAGGGCATTGCGCAGATGTCCCTCAGCAAGACAAAGAGTGAGCCAGGCGTCCCATGAAGAGGTTTAACTATGTGTTGGCACTGGTG
>RGVM01000608.1 GCA_010027295.1 Chitinophagia bacterium | reverse complement strand
CCTCGTCCAGGGGGATGTGGAACTCGAGGACATCGTCATTGGAGCGTAGCGTGGCGGAGTCAAGGATCTTCGCTTCCCTCCCCTCACCCGGGAGGGTCTCGATGAGCACTTTTCGGTGGATGGCATGGCGGATGCGGACCTCGATGTTGGCCGCATTCCCGGCATCGGAATGGCAGGCGTACAGCAGGGCCAGCGCGAAGGAGGCGAAAAGGATCCTTTTCATACAAAGAAATGGGCCGCACGGTGATGTGCGGCCCAAAATTACAGGATGTGAGGGAAGGACTACTTCCTCACCCATTTCTCATAGATCTGCCGGGTGTATCCGTTCTGACCCGTGGAACCGCCGGCATACCCGTAATGCATCCAGAAGGTCTTCGTGGTGGCATTGTAGGTGTTGCCGTAAGTGGCGTGGTTGAAGGGGGCCACACCCGTGTTATAGGGTGCTGCGGCCGAGAAGTCGGTGCGACCGGGGTTGTCCGCCGTCATGAAGCCGGCCGAGGGGGGGGCGGGCGTGGCGCCGTTGCTGCCCCAGTTGGTGATCGTAGTCCCCGACACGTCGAAGTCGAAGTTCCAGCCGCCTAGGTCACCCACCTGGGCGCGGCAGCGGGCGGCACCGAGGGTGCTGATCGACTTGGTGGCGGCGATCTCGCGGGGGGCGGACGGATGGAAGAAGAGGCCGGTAACCGTGTAGTCGGCGTGATAGGCGTTCTTGATGATGATGGCCACCACGATCTCCTTGGAGAGTTCGTTGATGACGCCCTCGCTGACGGTGGTGAGCTTGAAGGCGACGCCGTAGACCTTGGAGAGGTCGAGTACTGACTTGTTCAGGGCCATCGTGAAGCTGATCACACCCTTGTCCTTGGGCACGGTTACCGTGAGCGAGGGGAAGGTGGCGGCACCGGCCGGGAGCGGGGTGAGCCCGTTGGCGGTGACCGAGGCCGGGTCTGCCACCAGGGTCGCCTGCACGTCGGCCTTGGGCTTGAGGTCCTTGCCGGCGAAGACGTTGATGTCGAAGAGACCGACGGTCTCGCTGGCGGGGGCCGCATTCAGGGACAATACCTTGAAACCGCCCCAGTACTCGGCGTCGAAGATCTCGGTCACAATGCTACCGGGATCCGCTATGAGCCCGAGGCTGTCGCGGCTCTTCAGGCAGGAGCCGAGCCCGAGCGCGGCCGCTGCCAGCAGTATGAAGGATATCCTTTTCATGTTCGTTCGGTTTGTAGGTTTAGTTGATGTCCCAGAATACCCTGCTGTTGAACACATCGATGCCGGCGGGTACGTTCTTGCCGTTCACGTTCGACTCGCGGAGGGGGTAGAAGAAGCGGACGGGCTCCTTGACGGTGGACGAGACGGCCACCGAACGGGGAGAGGTAGGGCAATTGCCATTCGGGTTGGCGGTGGAGTTGGTCCGGCGGTACTCGGCCCAGGCTTCGCCACCATCGACGTTGCAGAGCGCCACCCATTTCTGCACCCAGATGGTCTTGAGCTTGTCGGTGGAAACGGACCAGTCGCACCAGTTGGTGAGATTACGAAGGTAGGACGTGGCGGCGGCATCTGCCTGGGCGGCGGTCGCCGTAGCGATGGAGGCGTTCTGTGCGTTGGCGCAGAGGGCGAAGGACTTGCGCACGCCTTCCTCGTACTTGGCCTGTGCGGAACCGGTCAGCCAGCCACGCTGGATGGCTTCGGCCTGCAGGAAGGATGCTTCGGCATCCGACATGACCAGCAGCGGCCGGGTGGCCTG
>RGVM01000607.1 GCA_010027295.1 Chitinophagia bacterium | reverse complement strand
ACCCCTGAGCAGGCATCGCTGTCGATCCACAAAAATCTCGTCACCCGTGCCGTGGGTGTGGAAGACATCGCCCAACAGCGGGGCCTGACCCCGGGCACTATCTTTTCCCACCTACTCCAAGCGTATGAAAAAGGGGAGGATATCCCGTTAGAAGCGTTTATCCCGGAGGAAACGGCGCGCACCATCGCCGACGCAACCCGCTACCTCCCCACCCCTACTACGCTGAGGAGCATTTTCGACTACTTCGACGGGCAGTACAGTTACGAACAAATCCGAATGGCACTCGCCTACAAGAACCGGCACGCCTGACCTTATTCGGGAATCCGGTCCGGGTAATCGGTGATGATGCCGTCCACGCCAAGGGCTAACAGGGCTTTCATGGTAGGCGTATCGTTTACCGTCCAGGGGATGACGCGCAGGCCGCGCTCGTGCAGGGTACGCAGCGACTCCGCGTCCAATAGTTCATGGTAGGGGCTGTAGATTTGGGGGACAAAGCCCAAGCGCCCGAGGTTGGCCTCTATCCCATCTTTGTTTTCCACCAACAGCGCCAGGGTGAGGTGGGGTGCCAGCGCGCGGACCTCACGCAGCGCCCGGGGGTCGAACGACTGGATGCACACGCGGTCTTGTATGCCGAGTTTGGTCACGGCTTCGACTACTAATCTGGCGAACACCGCGACTGGTGGCGTCTGTACGCCGTCCCACTCCGGGCGGCTTTTGATTTCGATGTTGAACCCGGGCCGGGGCAGTTTTTTCTGCCGCACGCGTTTTTCTACGGCCCGCACCACGTCTTCCAGGGTAGGTTTATGGGCAGGCATGAGCTTCTGGGCGGGGAACCTCGGGTTGCCGCGTCGCCCGCAGTCGTATTGTTTAATTTGGGCATACGTTTTCCCGAAAAGCAACTCGGACGGTTCTTCTTCCTCCCTGACCGGCCTACCATCGGGATGGCTGCAGATCAGGGCCGACATCCAGGGGTCGTGGGAAACGATTACCTTCCCATCCGAGGAAACTGCCAGGTCCATTTCCAGGGTGGTGATGCGCGGGAACTCCAGTGCTTTGAGAAAGGCGGGGATCGTATTTTCAGGGGCGAGGCCCCTGGCCCCGCGATGCCCCTGCCAGTCAAAACCCGTTTGGGCTTGTACGTGCCTAAAAAATGCCATTACCAGGAAGGAAAGGAGGCTCAGTGCCCTCATTTTTTTCATACCTACTCTATTTTTACTACGGTTCCCGACCGGACAAGGTCGACCTTCATCCCGAAGACCTTGTTTTCGAGCGACAGCCTCACGCCTTTGCCCAACGGCAAATCCAGTGCCTTGTTGAGCGCCTCCTCGATCTCCTTGAGCACCTTGCCCGGCGACTTCTCGAACGCCGCCACGAGATTTTCGAGCACGCCGTCGGCCGAGATGATGTCGCCGAGCGAGCGGTCGATGATGGGCAGCTTCACGCCGAGAGCCGGCACGCTCACGCCCGCGTTCTTCAGATATTCGACGAAGCTGCGGAGCGCCCGCACGATGTCTTCGGCGGTGAGCGACCGGAGGTCGGCCAGGTCGAGCAGCTGCGGGTCGAAGGCGATCGACGCCGCCGACGGCGTGACGGCGAGCTGGTCGAAGTCATGGACGGGCGCGACCCCCGACATCGACATCGTGGGCTGGTGGAAGACTTCCAGCGTCGCCTTCGACCCGCAGCTGCTCGACCTGGCCGACCTCCGGTCGCTCACCGCCGAAGACATCGTGCGGGCGCTCCGCAGCTTCGTCGAATA
>RGVM01000606.1 GCA_010027295.1 Chitinophagia bacterium | reverse complement strand
CCCGACGGCCTGCCGGGCATGCGGCCATAGACGTGCCCGGCGAAGAGGGATAGGATCTCGGACCTCCGGGTGTGCTCCCACTGACGAGTTGTTCTCACCTGCCTGCCGTCCTGCGTGCGAAGCAGTTCCGGCAGGGCATGGTTGCCGACCTTCGACTCGTCGTAGTTGAACTCCTGTGCCCCGGCATGTAGGCCTGAGCAGCAGAGCGAGAGACATACAACCGAGGCTATCAGGGGCTGATATGGGGATGGCATATGTAATTGTGTATTTTGTTTGAATCTACGGGATTTTCGTTTTCGCTGGAGTCATTCCATTTCTCACTCCTCCTAACAGATGTAAGCTCTGCCGTAAGGCTGACCATCGCCGGTTACATTCTTCTCATCTTTCATCCATCCCCTTCATCACGGTTGAAGTTCTTGCCACAGAAGCCTACTATCCAACTTTTGTATCTGAGGACTTGTGGAACGGAATGCAGGTGGTCAACGTATTATGTTCACATATCCGGCCATGCGCTTCCGTCCGTTCCTGGGGTCGATGACCCAGTAATACGTGCCGGTTGGTTGCGGCATGCCCCTGAAAGTGCCATCCCATGGGCGGGTGTAGCCGACGGAGCGGAAAAGCAGGGTACCCGTCGTGGCGTACACTTCCACCAGACAGCCGGGGTATTGGTCGAGGTAGCGCACATCCCACACATCGTTCACGCCGTCGCCGTTGGGCGTGAAGGTGTTGGGCGGATTGGGAAGGCGCAGCACCGTCATGCGAAGCTCGTCATGTGATACACAGGCGCCCCGGCCGGTGACGGTCAGCCGGTAGGTGCGGTCATCCTGCGGACGGACGATGGTCGGCGCCAGCGCTGTCGTATCGCTCAGGAAGTCGGGTGGCGACCACCGGTAGGAGACGATGGTGCCGCTGGCTGACGCGCCCATCCGCTTCTGCCCGTCGTCGAGGACGAAGAGGTCGGGCCCGGCGTCCACTTTCGGGTAGGCGTACACGTCGACAGACTTCACGGCGGTGTCGGAGATGCATCCGATCGATGTGCGCACGAACAGGGAGATGCGGTAGCTGCCATCCGTGGAGTAGGGGTACTGCAGGTTCCGGCTACTGGCGGTAGCCCCGTCGCCGAGGTTCCAGTTCCATTGCGTCACGCTGCCGTATCCCGCGACACTGCTGTCGCGCAGCCGTACGTCCATGCCTGTGCAGGCCGAGTCGTCGGCCAGGAACCGGGCCAGGGGCCTGTCGAAGATGTCGCTGAAGTTCAGTGTCAACGAGTCGCGACAGCCCGGCCGGCTGGTGGCGTAGAGGGTCACGGGGTAACTGCCCTTCGCATAGTAGGTGTGGCGGCCGTCGCGCGTCGTCGACCCGCTTTGTGCCACACCGAAATCCCACCGGTACGCGAGGGGCCCGTCACTCGTGTCGGCGATCGTCGTGCCGTTGGTGAAGACGGCCGCCGCCTCCGGCAGGCACACTTGCGGGAGTGTGAAGGCGGGCAGGGGCAGGGGCCTGACCCTCACAGTGCTGTCGAAGGGTGCCGACACGCAGCCGTACTCCGAGATAACGGTCAAGCGTACCCGAAAATCATTCCGGTTGGAAAACAGGTGTCGGTGCACGCCACCCGTGGTAAGGGTGTCGGGACGTGTGCCGTCGCCGAAGTTCCATACCCATCGCGTGATGGCGCCGGCCGTCGGTGTCGACCGGTCGGTGAAGGGGATGCTGTTCCGTTCGCATAGCGTGTCGGCCGCGCGGAAGCGTGCCACCGGCAGCGGCCATAC
>RGVM01000605.1 GCA_010027295.1 Chitinophagia bacterium | reverse complement strand
TCGACGATGCATACCTGCAGAAAGCCATCGAACAGGGATTCTTCTCACAGGACGCATTTGAGACTCTCAAGAAGAACGTATTGGGTATAATGGATCCGATCCGACAACTGATGCCCGCCCTCTTCCCGGAAAAAAACAATTGACGCGAATGCCGCAATACCACGACAACTTCGACCCCTCCACCGTCGACCTCGAGGACAGCAACCTCATCGAGGCCAGTGCCGGTACCGGAAAGACCTATTCCATCGCGCTGATGGCCGTCCGCCTGGTTGTACAGAAGCGGATGCCGTTGGAGAAGGTCCTGATGGTGACCTTTACGAATGCAGCCACCGCCGAGCTCGAAGACAGGGTTCGGAGTTTCATCCGTACCGCATTGCGGATGGCGCGCACAAGCGTGTACAGCGGCGACACGCTCGGGAAGCTGATGGCCCGGTACTGTGCTACGGAGCACCGGCGCAGGGATACCGAGGCCCTGCTCGCCAAGGCACAGCTGGACCTCGACCGGCTTAATGTCAGGACCATCCATGGCTTCTGTCAGCAGGTGATGAAGGAGTACTCCTTCGAGACGGGACAGGTGTTCGGAGCCGAGGCACTCAGTCCGGAGGCGCACGATGCCATTGCCGCGGACGCCTTCCACGAATACTGGCGTCAGCGTGTCAACGTGCTCGGTGAGGATATCCTGGCCATCCTCCTAGCCTCGGGTCTGTCGCGCGAGGATCTGTTCGACCGGGTCATGCAGGGCGTGTCCGGTAAGGTCCCTGCACCCGTGGAAGCGGTACCCGGCGACTTCCTGAGCCCCTCGCATCAGACGCGCCTGCGCGAAAGGCTTGCCGCGCTGCATGCAGCGTCCGAAGACCTGCGGCGGCAGATATGCACGGACCTAGAGACCAACACAGCGACGTACGAGGGTCGGTTGAAAGGCCATGTCAGGAACGCATTTGGGATGTTCTTCTCGTCGAGTGACTGGGATGGCCTGGTCGATGCGGCCTTGCAGAAAATCAAAAATACCACTACGAAGCCTTTCTTCGAAAGCCGGTTCAGCACTTTGGAGGATTTGGCCAAGACGAATGACGAGATCGCCAAGTTCGGCAAACGACTCATCAACCAGATCGCATGTGCCTCACATCAGGTTGTGGAGCTCGCGTTGAAGCGCGAGAAGGAGGCCCGGGGCGTCATCAGCTTCGACGACATGATCCTGCAGTTGGCGGGCGCCCTTCGGGTCGAGGAGGAAAAGTACGGCCCGGCGAATCATCCCGAGAGCCTGAGGAGCCGCCTGCGTGCGAAATTCGATGCGGTGTTCATCGATGAGTTCCAGGACACCGACCGCGACCAGTACTACATCTTCCACCGACTGTTCGGCATCGAGAAGGTCCTCTTCTACATCGGTGACCCGAAGCAGTCGATCTATGGCTGGCGGAAGGCCGATATCTTCACTTATTTCAAGGCCGCTGCCCATGTGCGCCACGTGCACCGGATGAATGTAAACCGCCGATCGAACGCCGCGTTCATCGCGGCCATGAACCTCTTCTTCAAGCCAAGGCCTGAAACCGACACCTTCGCCTACGCCGGGGCTACGGATGCCATCCAGTATGTGAATGTCGAATCGCCGGACCAGAACAAAAAGGGCGTTCTCTACCACGACGGGTCTCCGGTGGTGCCCTTGCGCATCTCTCCCCAGCCCAACAAGCGGTCGCAGCGGAAGGCATTCCTGCTCATCGTGTCGGACCTGCTTCGCGACCCCCGCTACCGCATCGTGGAGGAGGGCAAGAC
>RGVM01000604.1 GCA_010027295.1 Chitinophagia bacterium | reverse complement strand
GCGCGGTGCCTGATGGCTCGGCAACCGTCTGTCAGGAGCTACCCCGCCGGAAAGGCATACCGATCCGGTTGTGGACATCAGCCCCTGCGGCGAGGGCACTGGGGATAAGCCAAGCCCTGACGAATCGGAATGCCCTGACTTCATCTCTCCCACGAACGAGGCGGCGAGTAGTCCGGCAGGTGCGTTGCGGTCTTCACCTGGTCTGAGTGGTGCGCACGACGTCGATCATGGTGTCAGTCACGCTGACGGGGCTCGCTTCCCTGAAGCCACACGTTGCGAGCAACCGACGAGAAGGCTCATTCCGAATGTCCACTATGGAAGTCACGAGGACCAGTCCTTCTTCAGAGTCGGATATGTCCAAGAGTGTGCCCGTGAGAACGTGGTGCGCGACTGCTTGTCCCGATGAGGTCTTCAGACGGCGAGGCGGTAGGGCGACTGCGACCGCCAGTATGAAGCGTTGGCCGGTCGGCTCAGCGCCCCATCTGACGTGAGAGCTAACTCCGACGAGTTGGCCGGTCTCCAGGTCGTCAAAGAGGAGCAACCGCGTTCCGGGAGAAGAGGAAGGCTCTGTCGGGGAAGGCTGTTGCGAAGCGTTCCCCTGCGAAGCAGACGGGTAGCGCTCGCAAGCAGCGGGTGTAACCGCTAATCGACCGCCTTCCGGCGCTTGTACTCGTCGCCAAGGTCGCGGACTTTGCGGTAGTCGCCCTCGGTGAACCTGGTACGCAGGGGCTTGGACATCCCTGTGATGATCACCAGGAGCGGTGTGTTCGTGTTCGGCGCGTCGTAGTCGAGCAGGCAGAACACTCGTTAGTGCCTGCGCGGGTCTCCTCCGTCACACCGGGCTTTGAACCATCCGGTCATCGTGCCGTGCATGGCCTCCCATCGGCCACCTCCGGCGAACTTGTTCGGTGGGGCTTTGGCGACGGCAACGACAGTGGTGTTGATCTTCCTGCGGACAGCCTCGGGACACGACGTGATGAACTGTCGGCCAGGCATCGTTTGCACTGGGTCGTCGTCGGGGTGACGTTTGAAGTACACGATGTCGTGCGGGTCATGCGGGGATGGTCCGATGGTGACTGGGGTGCGGACTTTCGCCTTCTTCGGCGGTCTGCGCTTGTCGGGGCTCACGTTACTGTCTCGGTCGGTGTTCGTATGCGGTGCCGCTGCACGTGGCGATGACGCATTCGGCGCTGGATGAGTTGGACTCGATGACGCGGCCGTTTGAGGTGATGGTGCAAGACACCGTTCCTGAGTCGGGCCGGTTCTGCACACAGATGTAACCGAAGTCCTTCGGGAGCTGCCAGCCGCTGGTGCCCGCGTCGTTCGCCCCGCTAGCGGAGAACGACACCCGCGTTGGGAAGTCCTTCAATACGGCCTTGCGCATGTCCTGACCTCCCCGTCTCCACGACCATGCCGGGGTAAGAGCACAGGAGGAGTGGTTAACGGATCTGGTCGTGGCCGTTCTTCGTTAGAACAGGCGCATCGCGAATGACGCAACAACGGGAACGATCCCGACGAGCACGAAAGCCGGCAGGAAGCATGCAGCCAGCGGCCCGACCGCACGCACCCCTGCCGATCTGGCCGCGGTCTGGACCTCGATGCGGTGTCGACGCCGAAGGTCTTCAGCCAAGGTGCTCAGCACCTCATGCAAACGCGCACCCGATCCGGCGGAACGCCGAAACGCCTGACCCACCGCATTCAGCGGATGATCGCTCGGCAGCACCGACCAGGCCTGCTCGGTTGAGGCACCCAGGTCCAGCATCCCGACGA
>RGVM01000603.1 GCA_010027295.1 Chitinophagia bacterium | reverse complement strand
TCCCGCTGGGGAGCCACCCAGCTATTCCCGCCCTTCCGACAGGAGGGACGTGGCCGCAGAAATCCCATCCGGTGAGGCCCCCGCCCTTCGATACGTGGCCGAGCCGGTGCCTGACGAACTGCTGCGACTGCTCACACGCGACGTGATGAGGGCGCTGGTGCTGGCGAAGGGTACGGGCATCTTCGGCAAGTCCACCCGCGCCCTGCAAGACCTCATCACGGCTTACATCCGCCTCGCTGGGGAGGTCCCGAAAGCGGACACCGTTTCGGCCGAGGAGCTTCGCCGACGGCTGTCGGGATATCTCGACCTGGATGCCTCCTTCCTGGCCTATGCCATGGCATACACCGCCCGCATGCATCCCGAGGACGGCTCGGTCCGGGAACTGGCCGCCCTCCTGTCCACTACCCAAACTCCGGCCCCAGGCACGGGGCGTCAGCTATCGGAGGCTGAAGTGGCCGCACTCGTCAGGCATCTCGCGGAATATCGAGTGTACTACGATGCGTCCCATCTGAAATCCCTCGTCCTGCCGGCCCTGAAGGGGATACGGATCGGAAGGGACGTCTTCGCCGAGGTCATGAGGCTGCTCTTCGACGAGGACGCCCCTCTCGTGGTGGCGACGCTGCACCGGATCCTCGACAGGTCGGGGCCGGCGTCCGATGCGACCGATGAGCTGTATCGCGCCTTCATCGTTTCGGCCCTCGACGTACGCAACACGCCCTTCGGCCTCAACCGCGTCTTCGCCGAGGTCCGGCGCAGGCTGCAGCCCGACCGCGAGGAGCCCTTCGTCCTGCCCTCTCGCCTGTCTGAGGTGAGGATGTTGTTTTCCGGCGATACGGCACGGCAGTCCGGCCAGAAGGGAGCCCGGTCACAGGGAGGACGAGAGAACACGATCATACGCCTCTACAACATCCTGCATCTCGACCTCCTGCTGGAGGATGCCGGGCCGCGTTTCTTTGACAATATCCCCTTCAGCTTCGAGTTGCTTCTGACACGCTATAGGCAACAGCTGCTCGACATCCTCCATGTCAAGCGCCTCGACCCCGAGCTCTCCCATTTCTTCGCATATACCGACAGCTCGCGCATCTTCGAGCAGATACGCACGCTCTATCCGCGGACGCGGGTGGAACGCGTAGCGCGGGTCTTCGGCCATGCCGTTGAGCTGCTGCAACGTAGCCGATGGCTCAACCTCGACAGGGAGCAGTCCCTGGCCTTCGGCATGCTAGATTCCTTCGCGCACGTCTTCTCGAGGGAGGATACCGAGCCGGCCGTGTCGGACATCGTGCTCGACATCCTGCGTAGGGCCGCGGAGACGCGACTGCTGTCACGCGCCTTCATCGACATCTTCCGCGACCCCGACGACGCATCCGTCCTTCGCCGGTTGGGAAGGCGCCTTGGGATACGGAGGCTGGAGCGGCTCCTTCCAGCCGTGGCGGGCTCGCCAGCACAGCGCGCGGAAGCCATCCGCCAGCGTATCCGTCTGCTCCGCGACATCCTGCCCGAAGGGGCGAGGGAGGCCCGGGAACGCGACCTCTACCTCTCACTCTCCGCCATTCTGGAGGCAGGGACCTTCCCGTCCGGTCATCCGTTCGAGGGGCAGACGCTCGAGTCGCAGTCGGACTACCTCGCCAAGATGGTCCCCAGCGGAAGGGTGCTCGCCCGCCTGCTGTCGGACCGTCCGCCCAGGCATCCGGCTAATGTACTGCTCGGTGCCGTCGAACTACCCCTGCTCGTATCCACCATCGTCCAGCGATTCGGCGTCGACAGGACCAC
>RGVM01000602.1 GCA_010027295.1 Chitinophagia bacterium | reverse complement strand
CCCTTGGAGGGTACCCCCACCCTCCAAGGGTACCCCCCCACCTTCCAAGGATGGGTGGATCCGACTGCCTTAGGCAGATGTCGGAGGGAATTGTCAGGAAACTCCCCCCGGTTCTGAGAACTACCGGGTGTTTTGAGAACCAATACCGGTTTTGAGAAACGCCAGGAGTTTTGAGAACTACCGGGGGTTTTGAGAACCTCCAAAGGGCCGGCGACCATCGGGACCGGGGGTCACACCGCGTATCTGTCCAGTGCGCGGAGAATGCGTTTCCGGAAGCGATGGTAGTCGACGGTGATGGTATGCCTGGGAGTATCGATCTGACGAAAGTCGGGGTGTCGGAGTTCTTCGTCGGCCAGGGTGCCGACATCGGCAGGCCGTTTCCATCGGCCTGAGATCTGCCGGGCCATGATGCGGCTCTGAAGTTCCGAGCCCGGCCAGATGCAGCCGAGGGGTTGGAAGAGGCCTATGAAGTAGAGGTTGTCGATATCGGGGTGCAGCATGCGAAGCCAGAGCCGTACTTCGCCATGGCTGTAATCGATGAGCTCTTTGTCGAAGAAGGGATGGGAGATGATATAGCCGGTGCATGCGATGATGGTGTCGTAGTCGCCGGTGCTGCCGTCGCGGAAGAAGACGGTGTGGCCGTCGAGTCGCTCGATGTCGGGCCTCGGACGGATCTTGCCGTGTCGGATGTTGTAGAAAAGGTCCTCGTTGATGGTGGGGTGATGTGAGCCGATGGGTCCCTCCGGCTCAGGCAGACCGTAGAGGCTGTTCCTGCCGTTTCGGAAACGGAGGCTGAGGGCGGAGAGGCGCTGCCATAGGGGTCTGGGCAGCCAGTGGATGCGTTCGCTGAACTTGTCGGCCGGCCGGCCCATCATGAATTTCGGCACGATCCAGTACCCGCGCCGCCAGCTGAGGTCGACGCCGGCCGCCACACGGCTCGACTCCACGGCCACGTCGCAGGCGGAATTGCCCCCCCCGATCACGAGCACGCGCTGTCCGGCAAAGGCCGAGAAGCGTTTCACCGAATGGGAGTGGATGAATTGTCCGTTGAAATCGCCTGGATAGGACGGCATGCGAGGCAGCCAGTGATGGCCGTTGCAGACGCAGAGCGCGTCGAAGACGTGCCTATCCTCGCTGCCCTCGCAGGTCGTGATCACCTGCCAGCGCCCGTCGTGCAGCCGCTCGCAGTGGCGAACCAGCGTGCGGAAGCGTATGTGCGGGTAGAGTCCGAAATGCCGCGCATAGGATTGGAAGTAGGCGGCCAGTTGCCGGTGGGATGGGTAGTCGGGATAGTCTTCCGGCATAGGGAAGTCCTCGTACTGGCTCAGGGTCTTCGAGGAGATGATGTGCGTGGTCTCGAAGACGGAGCTGTGGCCTTCCTGCTCAGAGAAGACCCAGTTGCCTCCGACCTCCCGGCCGAAGTCGAAGACGGTGACCTCAAGTCCTTCGTCGAGCAGGTTCTTGGCGGCCGTGATGCCGGAGGGCCCTGCGCCGATGACGCAGACTTTTCGCGGTGTCATGTTCCTTCTTTCTGTGATGAATGCGTGTCTTCGCTCAATGTATGTAAGGGCCATCCCCTTCTGTCAGGTCCCGAGGATGCGGAAGGTGTCGCCATCGAAGAGTCCCTTGTCGCTGAGTTTGAGATGGGGTATGACGAGCAGGGCCATGAATGATAGGGTCATGAAGGGGGATGCCAGCTTCGAGCCGGACTCCTTGGCGGCCCTGTCGATGCGGGTGTAGGCATCGGCGACCCGGTAGCCGTCCTCCGCGCTCATGAG
>RGVM01000601.1 GCA_010027295.1 Chitinophagia bacterium | reverse complement strand
GACATGTCGAACGACAGTGGACTTTTTCTGGACACCAAGACTCCCACTTCGCTCCCACTCTATGAGGCGAAGATGATTCACCAGTTCGACCATCGGTGGGCCACCTACCGGTGGGATGCCGCCGAGGGCGAAGTGGTGACCGATGATGTTTCGGATGCCCAAAAGGCACGGCCGGACTTCACGGTGCAACCCCGGTACTGGGTGGAGGAAAGGCATGTCCTATCCCGTCTTGCGCGCGTTCCTCGATGCGTAACTAGGGCCTGGGACGAACAATCCGAAGACGCCCTCCGCAACGCCTTGGCGACGTGGATGGTTTCAGCAGAAGCGTCCGACGCCCTCGCGGGGCCAAACGGCCTCTCCACGACAACAAGTGATCGAACGCGGCGGCCCTCTCTTCGCCTCCCTTCCGGCCCGGGATGCCGAATGGTTCAACCCGAAGGCCGCAGCCGAAGCCAGGGAGTGGGCACCTCTCACTACGGACGAACTCGCCCTTCTCCGTGACGGACCAGACCTTCTTTCAGCCACCTGCGCCCTCCTCGACCTCCGAAGCCCGCGCTGGCTGATGGGATGGAGGGACATCACCAACGCCACTAACGAACGCACTGTCATTGCCAGCGTCGTGCCGAGGGGCGGGGTGGGGCATACAATGCCCCTTTTCACGACCAACCAGCGCCCGGCTTTGGCTGCTGCCAAACTCGGCAACTGGACCTCACTGGTCTTGGATTTTGTCGCCCGTCAAAAGATCGGAGGAACCCATCTCACCTACAGTTACCTCAAACAGTTTCCTGTCCTCCCTCCGACCGCCTACACCGAATCCGACCTCACCTACATCGTCCCCCGCGTGCTGGAACTGACCTACACAGCCCATGACCTCAAGCCGTGGGCCGAAGACCTAGGCCATCACGGGCCGCCATTTCCCTACGACCCGACACGCCGGGCCGCGCTGCGGGCGGAGTTGGACGCCTGGTACGCCCGGATGTACGGCCTCACTCGGGACGAACTGCGCTACATCCTCGACCCGTCGGACACCCACGGCCCGGACTACCCCACCGAGACCTTCCGCGGTCTCAAATCCAACGAACTCCGCGCCTTCGGCGAATACCGCACCCGCCGCCTCGTGCTAGAGGCGTGGGACGCAATAAACCGTTAACTTTTTTTGTTAACATATTATTGCCAATCAGTCCCGGCGATGCAACTTTTCTACCCTAACGACAAGCTCCGAAAAGAATTCGAGGACGCCCGCCTTCTGGATAAAAACCGAGGCAAGGTTCAATCGGACAAGATTCAACTGCGTTTGGCCCAGCTGGATGCAGTCGAGAAATGGGCTGAGATGGTGGCGCTGCCTGGCCGCCATCATGAGCTGAACCACGACAAAGCCGGGTGGATTTCCTGCGACTTGGATGGCCCGAACCGGCTGATTTATGAGCCTTGGCCACCGCCCGCACCGAGGAGGGCGGATGGATCGCTGGATGGTGCGGCCGTCAAAGCCGTCCGAATCCTCGGAGTACTGGATACCCATGAACGCAAAAACAAGAACCCGGCCTGAGGCCACCGTGGGCGGCGAGCACCGTCCGAACTACGCAGTACCGGCGGGGGCAAACATCGCGGATGCCATGTCCGAACGCGGATTGAAGCAGGCTGAAGTCGCGGCGCGCCTTGGGATTCACGCCCCAGTGCTCAGCGACCTCATCCATGGCAAACGATCCATTACCCCGGAAACCGCCCGCTCACTCGAACTGGTTCTGGGAATCCCGATGGCGTTCTGGCTGAAGGCCGAGGCTCGATATCGCGAACATCAGG
>RGVM01000061.1 GCA_010027295.1 Chitinophagia bacterium | reverse complement strand
GCAGGTCTATCGGTGTGACGCGGACGCCGCCTCCGTACATCACTTTCAGGTCGACTGCGAGGGTGTGGGTGCGGCGGCCCCTGAGTACCCATTCCCGCCCCGCCAGAAAGGTCGACATGGCGTTGGAGTTGTAGCGGGTGTTCCGCCAGACACCGTCGGAGCCGCGGTACCGCGAATCGTAGAGGCTGATGGTGCCGAGGAAGTACATCTGGTCGTTCCAGAACCGCTCCAGGGTGAGCTCGACGCCGGCGTTGCGGGCCGTGCCGCTGTTGGCGAGCGGCTCGATGGCGTAATTCTCGTCCTGGTTCACCATGCTGAAGCTGCTGGCGCGGAGGGCGTGGACGGGGATGTCGTAGAGGCGCTGGAAGTAGAGCTCTGCCTTGAAGTTCCAGTTGCCAGACAACGGATACGCATAACCGAGGACGTAGTGGTCGGCACGGCTGAAGCCCATGCCCCTGTTGGGCTGGACGCTGTCGTTGCCGACCTTAACGCGTGCGAAGTAGTTGCCGAGGGGCTGCACCTGGGAATGGCGGCCTAGGCCGAGGGAGTAGCTGCGACCTTTGGCGTCGGTCCATCGCAACGCCGTCCGCGGCTCCGCCACGGCGGTTCCATTGAGGGCGAATCGTTGTGCATGCAAGCCGGCGATCACCGAGAGGCGCGCCAGCGGTGTCCACTTCCACTGCAGGAAGGCGTTGGCGAGGCCGGTGCGTCCGGCGTCCCGTACTTTGTCGCGCAGGGCGTTGGTGACCCATTCGCGCTGCTGCAGGTCGAACCCGCGGGCCGTCGCATAGGCACCTGCCTTGAGGAGATTGCGGCCGTCGAACTTGTGGGTGAGGGTGACGGAGGCGACGGCATTGTCCTCCGCGAAACGGTTGTCGCGGGTGTAGATGAGCGGGCCGTTGAAACGGTCGAGGCGCATGTCCTTGTCGCGATAGGCGTATCCGTTTAGACTGAGCACAGAGCGGAGCAGGGTCTTCTTCCCGAGGTTGAGGCTATGGGTGAGGCCCAGGGCGCCCGTCTGGGCCGCGTCTAGCCAGCCGCTGCGACGGGCCGTGTTGCGCACCCAGCCGAGGGAGTCGCGGTCGGGCTGCTCCTCCTGACGGCTCCTGCCCCCGAATCCGAAGAAGCCGAAAGTGCCCGCCCTCCGTGTCGGCAGGCTGACGTGGAAGGACAGGTCCGAGAAGGAGGTGGGGGCGTCGCCGATGTCGAAGCCGATCTTCTGCATCAGCGTCAGGAAACCGTAGCGGTAGTTGACGAGGTAGGAGCCGCCATAGCCTTTTTTCAATGGCCCCTCGGTGGCGAAGTCGAGGCCGATGGTGCTAACGGAAAGGGTGTGCTCCCGCCTGTCGCGGTTACCCTTCCGCAGCCGGATGTCGAAGACGCCTGAAAGCGCATTGCCATACTCCGCGGGGAAGGCCCCTGTGAGGAAGTCGGAGTTCCCGAGCAGCTGCGCGCTCAGTATGGAGATGGCGCCACCGGAAGTGCCCACCCGGGCGAAATGGTTCGGATTGGGTATGTCGACACCCTCGAGCCGCCAGAGCAGGCCGTTCGGCGAGTTGCCGCGTATGACCAGCGCGTTGGCGTCGCCCTGCGACTGCACGCCGGCGAAGCCCGTCGCGATCCGGGATGGGTCGTTCAGTCCGGCCGCGAAGCGGCGCGTCTCCTCCACGCTGAACATGCGGCCGCTCACGAGCGCCATCTCGTTGAGCGGACGCGTCTTGTTGGGACGCCCCCTCACCAGGATCTCCCGCTGATCCACGGGCGTCTCTTCCAACTCCACCGTCAGCTCCAACTCCTTTCCCGACTCGACGGCGAGGTTGGAGAGCAGCACCGGCCGATAGCCCGCACAGCTGACACGGATCGTCCGCCGCCCCACCGGCACCCGCGGCATCCGGAAACGGCCCGTCGAGTCGGCCACTGCCCCGCGGTCGGTCCCCAGCAACTCGATCGTCGCACCTGGCAGCGGCGTACGGATGGCCCGCTCCACGACGGTGCCCTTGATGGTCTGCACAGGGGACTGTCCCCTGACGACGATTCCGATGGATAGAAAAAGCAATGCAAGCAGCGCGACACGGCACATGGCATGAAGATAATGAAGCCGTGCCACAGCAGGTTGCTTCCGGAAGGGTGCCCCGGGTCGGCGCCCATCTGTCCATCCGGCCATCCGACCCATTCAATTTCGGAATGAGGGGAAGATTGCGTACCTTACACGATTCCGTTTACGAATCCAACCCCGCATGGTATGAAACTCTACTCCGCGCTGATACTCTGCCTCCTAGCGCAAGGCATATTCGCCCAGACCCAGACGCCCTCGATCGTCCGCTTCGAGCCGAAGACGGGCACCACAGGCACCACGGTCCTCATCGTGGGCCGAAACCTCGGAGCCACCAACAAAGTGCGCTTCGGAGGGGTCATGGCCACCTCCTTCACCGTGATGAGCGACAGCTCCGTCAAGGCCGTGGTGGGCGCGGGCGCCTCAGGGCGCGTCGTCGTCAACGGACCCGGAACGGAGGTCGCCTCCCTCGACTCGTTCATCTACGTCCAGCAGCAGGCGGCCCCCCTCATCACCCGCTTCGAGCCCACCATCGGCACGGTCGGCACCAAGGTCTTCATCTTCGGCAGGAACCTAGGCGGAACGGGACTCGTCACCTTCGGCGGGGTGCCCGCCGCCCGGTTCGAAGTGGTCAACGACACCACGGTCGTCGCCATCGTCGGCGCCGGTGCAACCGGTCAGGTCGGTGTGAAGACACCCGGCGGCCAATCACTCAAGGGCGACTTCATCTTCATCAAGCCGCTCGTCCTCAACTGCGACTCCATCAAGAACTTCCAACCCATCATAAACGAGGTGAGGACGGACCTTTCGTGCTTCCGCGACAGCATCCTCAAACTGCGGGTCACGAACGCCGGCGAGCTGGCCTCCTACCGCTGGAGCACGGGAGACACGACGTCGTACACCTACATCCGGAACACCCAGCAGGTGACCGTGACGGTGGGCAACGCCGCCCTGGGATGCTTCTCCAAGCCCGCGACCGTGAAGTTCATACTGAACAAACGGCCCATGTCGGAGATCGTCTACCGCGACTCGGCACTCCGCGCCAGGCCCCCGGCACCCAACTACCGCTGGTACTTCAACGGACAGCTGGTCGGCACCGACAGCATCCTGCGTACCAACCGCATCGGCATGTACCGGGTCGAGACCAGCGACGACAAGCTCTGCTGGACGAGCTCCAGGGAGTTCCCGCTCACGATCGGCACGCAGGTGAGCCCCGCCGACTCGCTGTTCATGAAGGTTTACCCGAACCCGAGTAGCGGACCCTTCACGGTGGCCATCATACTGCCGACGGTGCGCACCGTGCGCATCACCCTCACAATCACCGATGCCACCGGCGCCGTCGTGTACAAATCGCCCGTCCTCACCATGACCGGCCGGGAATTGCAGGTGCCGCTGCAACTCCTCCGCAAGGGCATGTACCGTGTGGAGGCGAAGGTCAACGACCGCGTCATCACACGGACGCTGTTCATCCAGTGACGGCTGTCCGATTCCACGCAAAGGCGCGGCACCCGGACGGATGCCGCGCCTTTACTTTGTGGGGTCACAGGCCCACGATCATAGAATAAAGCGGAAACCCGATGGTGATGTTGAAGGGGAAGGTCACACCCAGCGCCATGGGAATGTAGATGCCGGGGTCGGCCTTGGGGGCCGCAAGCCGCATGGCGGCCGGCACAGCGATGTAGGAGGCGCTGGCCGCCAGGATGGCGAACATGAAGCGGTCGCCGGCATCCTGTGTGACCCAGCCGCTGAGCCATGCCACGGCGGAACCGTTGAAGGCCGGTACCAGGATCGCAAAGAGGAGTACCGTCCAGCCGTGCCTGCGGAAAGCGGCGAAACGCCGCGCCGTCACCATCCCCATCTCCAAAAGGAAGATCGCCAGGAAACCCTTGAAGATATCGGTGGTGAACGGACGGATGCCCTCTGCCTGCCGGGAGTCGGCGACCAGCCCGATGAACAGGCTTCCGAGGAGCATCAGCACACTGCCGTTCGTCAGGGCGTGGTGCAGGATGCCCCCCATGCCCTGACGCGGCTCCTCCTTCTCATACCTGCGGATCAGGACCACCCCCATGATGATGGCCGGGCATTCCATGAGCGCCATCACCGCCACCATGTGCCCACCGAATACAAGGCCCTGCATCTCGAGGAAGCCCGCAGCCGCGACGAACGTCACCGCACTCACCGAGCCATAGGCCGCCGCGATGGAGCCGGCGTTGCTCGGACCGAGGCGCCGCCGCAGCAGGAAGAAGGCGTACAGGGGGATCACCGTCGAGATGGCCACCCCGAAGAGGAGGATGCCGGGCAGGGCCGCATCCGGCTGACCGTGGCAGAGCTCCTGCCCACCCTTGAAGCCTATCGCGAACAGAAGGTACAGGGAAATGAACTTCACCGAGGGCGCAGGGATCTCCAGGTCGCTCTTCAAGAGCGCCGCGACAATTCCCAGCAGAAAGAATAAAAGGGTGGGATTCGTCAGGTTGGAATGCAAAACCTCGAAGTTCATGCAGCCTCCCTGGAGTTTTCGCGGAGCTTGTCCGCACCGAACATTGCGTCAAGCTCCACATGACCGCGACGCGAGGCGCTGGCAACCGCCGAGAGGCTTCCCAGCACCGAGAAGACCGCAAGGGCCTTCCAGCCGGCCACAGCTACCGGGTCCACGGCCCGCGACAATCCGATAAGGGAGGCCGCCGCCAGCACCGGCGCCGAAAGCATGGCGATTTTCCTCAAGATTTTTTTCATACCCGTCGTTTCAGGGCGCGAAGTTAGACGCACCATGTCATAAGCGCCATTGATTTACCTTTATGCAGTCATAAGATAATTTTATGGACCTGACCCTCAACCAGCTCGAGGTGCTGCTGCGCGTGGCGCGCACCGGCAGCATCACCAAGGCGGCCGACGAGATGAACCTGACGCAGCCGGCCGTATCCATCCAGCTCAGGAACCTGCAGCGGCAGTTCGACATACCCATCACGGAAGTGGTCAACCGGAGGCTATTCCTCACCGACTTCGGAAGGGAGATGGCCGCCGCCGCCGAACGCATCCTCGACGAGGTGCACGCCATCGAGGGACGGACGCTCGACATCCGGGGGAAGATGACGGGCCGGCTGCGCATCTCTTCCGTATCCACCGGCAAGTATGTGATACCCTATTTCCTCGGGAGCTTCCTGCGCATGCACGAGGGGGTCGAACTCGAGCTGGAAGTGTCCAACAAGGCCTCCGTCATGCAGGACCTGGCCGACAACGCCGTCGACTTCTCCCTCGTCTCCGTCCTGCCCGAAGATGTCCATCTCAAGCGCATCGAACTCATGCCCAACGTCCTCTACCTGATAGGCCGCAACGACGGATCCTCGCTCCAACCCATCCACGACCCGCGCGAGATAGAGGGGCTGCCGCTCATCTACCGTGAGCAGGGGTCCGCCACCCGAATGGCCATGGAGCGGTTCTTCGAGCGCAAGCGCATCCGTGTGCGGAAGAAGATGGAGCTGACGTCCAACGAGGCGGTCAAACAGGCCGTCATCGCCGGACTGGGATATTCGATCATGCCAATCATCGGGCTCCGCCACGAGCTGGCAGCCGGACAGCTCCGCATCATCCCCGCCAGGGGGCTCCCGCTGCGCACGAACTGGAACCTCGTATGGCCGGCCGATAAACGCCACTCCCCCGTCGCGGAGGCCCTCAAGGACCACCTACGAAAGGAGAAGCACGGGATTATCCGGCAACATTTCGTCTGGTGCGAGGAGCATTGGATAAGCCGGCAGTCGCCACTCCGGCACTGACCTGCGTCATAGGTGCACATGGCCGGTGCGGCTACTTTGCAGTCGCCAACCCAAATGGCGACACCTATGCAGATACTCATACCCGTCGACTTCTCCGACACATCCGCCCGCTCCCTGCGCTTTACCTACGCACTCAACCGTCGATTCACGGCGCGACTGCAAGTACTACACATCTTCGACGTGCCCATCACGTCGGGCGACGACGGGGAGGTCTATCTCCGCAACTACGAGGCATACCGCAAGAGCTTCGAAGACGAGCTATGGGACTTCGTCAACCGCAACAAGGACGGACAGCACTTCGATGCGGAAGTCTTCGCCACCTCCGGCGGCCACTACCAAGGCATCGTCGCATTCGCGAAAAGCCACCGGCCCGACCTCATCGTCGTCGGCCACAAGGGCGCCGGCAAAGTCGCACGCTGGATGTTCGGAAGCGTATCGCGCTACCTGCTGACACACCCGCCCGCACCCGTCCTGTCGATACCGGGCAACCTGCCCGATGGCGAAACCGGCTTCCGGAAGATACTGCTGGCGGCTGACCTGAGCGCCCCCCTGCCGGTGGCGCAGATGGCCTTTCTGAAGGATTTCGCGGAAAGACAGCAGGCGGAACTGGGCTTGCTGCATATTCGGGTCGACGGCGAGATACCAGCACCCGACGAAGCCCGGACGGTCACCGGACTCACCCAGGCACTGGGCGCCCGACTGGAAGAGCATACCCTGGGAAAGGGAGAGCACGTAGCAGATGCCATCCTGTCCCATCTGCGGGAAAACGGCTACGACCTCCTCGTAGTGAGAAAGCCCACAGCGTCGGTATCCATAAAGGGTAGCTTGTATCGCGACGATCAGCTTACCCGGGAGTGCGAAGCCACCTCCGTGGCGAGCTCCGCAGCCTCGTACGCCTTTGCCGGAGAGCTTCAGACCGCTGAAGCGGAGGTCCTCCTTAACGCGAGCGCCGACCTCCTCAACTGCCTCGGACTTGACGAGCTTCACTAGGAACCCGCGCGATGAGCCGCAGTCGCACCTCCATTGTAGCTCTCGCTGTAGTCTCTGAGGGACTCCTGATCGCTCTCGCCTACGGTATCGCATGGACCCGGGGCGAGGCGATCTCTTGGAATCCCTCAATCGAGGCGGCGATAGTCGGGGCAAGCGTGACACTGCCTCTCTTATTGGGTAACGAATGGGTCTGGCGTTGGAGCGCACGGCATCCGCAATCGGTCTATCACCGATTTAGCGCCGAGGTCATCGTCCCTCTTTGCGGAGAAGTGCCGATAGCTCACATTCCGATCATCGCGCTCCTCTCTGGCATCGGGGAAGAGGCGCTCTTTCGGGGAGCGCTCAATGACGTCATGCTTAGCCACGCGCCACCATGGGTCGCTCTCGTAGTCACCAGCGTCGCCTTTGCCTACGTGCATTTCATCGGAACGGTCAGACGCTACGGAGGTATGATCCCGCTCTATTCGTTGGTAGGCGCGGTGCTTTGGCTCGTGTGGTGGAAGACCGATTCTCTCGCGGCGGCGGCGATAACACACGCGACGTATAACTTCGCGGCGATGAGTTGGATTAAAGCTCGCGCCCGGTTTAGTTCACCGCCCCGCTAAAGCTTTCACGCGAACATCTTGCGAGCTTCGCGGATCGCCTCCACGACCGGGGCGATATCCGAGGGAACGGAATAGACTCCAAAGCTCATACGCACAGTCGCCGGTACGCCGAGCTTCCGCAACGTCGGCATCGCGCAGTGATTACCCGCTCGGATCTGAACATTGTGCGTGTCAGCTATCGTGGCGAAGTCGTGTGGGTGCACCCCCTCGATGGAGAACGAGCATACCGTTGTCTGCGCCCCACTGGCGGCTCCCGGTCCGTGCAACGTGACCCCCTGCTCTTTGCCGACAACTTCACTGGCGTATGTAAGCAGCTCTCTCTCGTGCTCACGGAGATCTTGGCGCGAGAACCGCGAGAGAAAATCAACCGCCGCGCCTAAGGCGATCGCCTCTGGAAACGCTGGCGTACCCGCCTCGAAACGTTGCGGCACATCGGCCCAGCCAGAGCCTTCAACGCTCACATAGGAGATCATGTCGCCACCACCCTGGAACGGCTGCATCTCGGCAAGTCGCTCAGGGCGACCGTACAAAACCCCGATCCCGGTTGGACCGTACATCTTATGCCCCGAAAAGACATAAAAGTCGCACCCAAGCGCCTGAACATCGACGCCGAGATGAGAGATGCCTTGCGCGCCATCGACAAGGACCTTCGCCCCAACGGCGTGAGAGAGGGTGACCACCTCCTCAATCGGGGTGATCGTCCCAAGTGAATTAGCGAGCTGCGTAACACCGACCAGCTTGGGCTTAAGAGAGGAGAGCTTCTCCCGCATATCCGCCATATCAAGGCGTCCATCAGCGGAAATATCTACGAAGGCGAGCTTAAGCCCGCGCCGTTTGGCGAGAAGTTGCCACGGCACGATATTGCTGTGGTGCTCCAAGAGTGTGAGGAGGATCACATCCCCTTGCTGAAAGAGGTGCTCGTTGCCGTAAGCCACGAGGTTAATCGCCTCGGTGGCTCCGCGCACAAAAACGATCGTTCGCTCAGAGGGGGCGTTGATGAACCGCGATATTTTTCGTCGGGCCTCATCGTAGAGATCCGTTGCCACAGCGCTCAAGCGATACGCGCCGCGGTGCACATTCGCGTTGTGGTTGATCAGCACATCCCTCAAGGTATCAAGCACCGGTAAGGGCTTCTGCGTTGTAGCCGCGGAATCCAGGTAGCACCCTCCGGGTCCCTCAGTGAAGAACGGGAAATGGGACCGGGCCTCACGACCGGGGTAAAGGATTTCTGAAGGAGAGGCGCCAGTCTTTCTATTCACAGCGTGTCCAATACAACTCTTCGCAATGCGCGCGACCAATGAAGCTAGGTGACGAAAGAATACGTAAGTACCCAAAGATATTCAATCCGTCGCTGCTAATAACCCAATTCTTGGCACGCGCCTCGACGCAGGTGCACCGGTTAACTTAAGCAGATCTCTACCAAAAACTACTGATACCGTCGGTCCGAAAATAATCCTTGACCAGAGAGATCCCGGCGCATTATGGTACGGGTCCGGTTTTGGACAGGTTTTACCTGAAAGGTAGTACGTTAATTCGAGCGAGAGCTTTGCTCGCGACGCCGTGAAACAGCGGACATTGCAAAGCACAACAGTAGCAGCAGCCGGTAGTAAGCCAGGCCTTTGATGGAAGCATGAAAGGCACGGATACCCTTCTGCGAAAACTGCCAGCGAGAGTTTGCAAACTTCCTCATCGGGAGCCGACGACACGGCGACTATGATTGTGAAGCCGACCCTCTTTTTTAGTTTAGGTCGAAAGGCCAGCTAGGGTCAGTGACGCGGATCATGGAGAAAGGTCGCAACGGTTGGTTTTATGAGTCGGTCATACGGCCGACAACTTCAGTCCGGCTGAAGGAGTCTGGCGTCTCGTTTGTTTCCGCCATACGGGGAAGTGAACGCGAAGCGCGACTGTTCAGCCGGGTACTTTTTTTTACTTTTTGTAGGGACGATCGATCATGAAATTCTGGTCAAACTCAGATGTTCCAACCCCCGGTGCCGCGATCCCCGAGCTGCGATTACTTGCGGCCGTTCTTCAACGGGCGATCCATGACTTTATCGGTGGCGAAGGTGACGTGCGCGAAGGCGCTCGTTCTTGGCTCATGGACGAGGAGCCGACAGACGCTCCCCTCTCCTTTAAGTTCATCTGCGAGGCTCTCGATCTCGACAGCGAGAGCTTGAGAAAAGCGATCGGCCGACAAGCTGAGGCTCAGCTTCGTGAGTTCGCCTCAAGCAACGCCGCTGCGTAA
>RGVM01000007.1 GCA_010027295.1 Chitinophagia bacterium | reverse complement strand
AAGGAATCGATACGCAGTGTGGACATACCCGCCCCTGCCACGGCCATCCTCAGACGCATCGGCCAGCCCGGCAACATGGCCACCTGGTGGCCCGGCCCACCCGCGTCCGACAGCGGCTGGGCCTTCGGGGAAGGGGACTATCGGTTCGTGGAAGCCTATGTGGGCAGCATCACCCTCGCCGCCCGGCACGGCAGCCTGCTGACCGACATCTCGATCGGCGCATCCGGCATCGCCGCCGCCAACACCACCCTCACCCTCCAGTCGGCCACATCGTTCTCCCCTAACCCCTATTCCCGCCTGTGGCAATACTTCTCCTACAACGGCATCCAAAGGGAGCTCGACAATCTCCTCGACAGCCTGACCGGACTGCTCTCAAATCCCGACAACCTCTACGGATTCCATATCGAACGCCGGAAAGTGACGGATGGCACCCTCGTATCCCTTAAACAGGCATTCGACCACGCCCCCACCACCGAGGAGGTCTACGCCCTCATCGCCCGCGTCAGGGCATATGTGGCCGCCAAAGGGGCGAAGGAGACCAACCACCCCATGCTCAACGTGTACTCGGAAGACGGGGGCAGAACCCTCACGGCGCAGGTGGCCATCCCGACCGACAGGGAGCTGGCGCCGGAAGGACCCTTCCTCCTCAAACGGATGCTGCCCGGCGGCAACATCCTCATGGCGGAGGTGACGGGAGGCCCGACAAGGGTAGACAGCTGCCGTCAGGCGGTGGAAGACTACGTGAAAGACCGCATAATAATGTCGCCGGCCATCCCCTTCCAAAGCCTGGTCACTGACCGGATGGCCGTGAAGGACACCAGCCGCTGGATCACCCGCGTCTACCATCCCGTGTTCTAGGAATCGGACGGATGACACGCAGACTGTCATCGTTGAGCGCGACCGCATACGACGCCGCCCCGGCGATACGGATGGGTCTCACCGAAGCCACCTGGCCATCGATGCCGCAGCCGGACAGCACTTCAGCCCGCCCACCCTTCCGCCCCGGATTGTGCAGTAGTACCCCCTTGAGGGCATCCTGACGTCCTATCTCCACGTTGGCTTCATGGAAGTTGCCCCAGACCATCACGTCGGGCAGCGGGTCGGCATCCGCCTGCAGGACGGTGAGCGACCTGGCCGGAGCAAGCTGGGCCTCGAAGGGGAGCTCGGTGGCACGGAACCGCATGCCCCCCTCGTTTATGAGCATGACACTGGAGAAGTCGGTGGCGGTGAGCTGAAGGGAGGCGTCGAGTATCCGGCTGCCGAAAAGATCGGAGAGGTCGGCCCTGGCGAAGTCGGCCGCATACAGGAACCGCTTCTTCAACACGGGAAGGCTCTTCTCCAGCAGCACCTTGCTGGCAAAGGGAATCTCCTTCCCGCCGACATGATAGGTCAGGACCTGCTCCACACGGCCATTGTCGTCGAAATCGTTCACATAGAGCCGCACGGGTTCCCTGTCGGAGGCCTTGAGTCGGCTGTTGCGCCCGAAGTTCCCAACTATCAGGTCGGCATCGCCGTCCCCGTCCAGATCGGCCACGGCCAGCCCGTGCCACCAGCCCCTGCGCTGCGAGATGCGCTTCCGCACGAGAGCCCCGCCCTTCGAGAGGAAGGCGTCGACTCCGCCCCATTCCGAACAGACCACCAGGTCGGATCGGCCGTCCCCGTCCATGTCGGCCCAGCACGCATCGGTCACCATGCCCGGATGCTCGAGCTCCGGACAGAGCGCAGCCGTGACATCCGTGAAGCGGCCGGTGCCGTCGTTGCGGAGGAGGTAGGAGCGCGGAGAGACCCCGTACTGCCAGGGCTCGGCACGCCCCGCGATGAAAAGGTCGACGTCACCGTCACGGTCGTAGTCGTTCACGGCGACGCGACTCTGGGTGGCACGCACTCCCGGGAAGGCGTCTGGCTTTCGGGTGAGCCGCCCCTTCCCATCGTTTAGGTACAGGAGCGGACTGAGGTGTTCGTCGTCACCATAGTACTCGTTGCCGCCGGTGGCGACGACTAAGTCGGGGTCTCGGTCGCCATCCACATCAGCCCAGACCGCATCCACGGCCTCCCACATCGAATCCGCATGCACAGCGGGGGATGGCATCTCACGTAAGGTCCCGTCACCCTGCTGCAGCCATAGCGAAGCGGGGAATGACTTTGAGCCGCCGATGAAGAGGTCCTCCCTGCCGTCTCCGTCGATGTCGGCCACGGCAAGGGCCGGACCCTCCGCCGATACCATCTGCGGGATCAGTGGCTCCCGGTCGAACTCATTGAATCGGTTCTCGCGGTGCCGGATGCGAAGGGCCGTGCCGGGCGTGACATCCTCGAACCAGGATTGCTGTGACCGCAGCAGGCGGGCGCGGAGGGCGGCAAAGTCGAAGAGGGGAAGGCCGGGGCGATGGCTGATGGTCATCAGGGTGTCCCGTATCAGCTCGAATCGCTGGAAGGTCCTGTCGGGCCACACGACGCATGCGGAATCCGGTGTCAGACCCTCCAGCCCGATGTGCAGGGGGCCGAGCATCGAGGACTGGAAGCCATGCACGGGCTGATGCTCTTGGATGATCGTCCGCGGTCCCGCGAAGACGATGACACGGGCGCCGACAGCCTCGGTATTCCCAGCGGGTCCGCGCAGTCGGATGCGGGTGGAGGACCGCCTACGGCCATCGCCCGTGCAGGTGTTGTTGCGGTAGACGAGGGCCGGGTCGTTGATGTTGTTGACCACGACGTCGAGGTCGCCGTCGTCATCGAGGTCGGCATAGACAGAACCGTTGGAGAAGGTGTTGGGGTTTCCGGATATGGCCGACGTCATATCGTCGAATCTGAGATCGCCGGCATTCCGATAGAAACGATTGGGAATCTTGATCTCCGGGAAGCGGGATATGAGGGCGATGTCCTTGTCGAGGACGCTGTTCTGTTGCAGTTTCCGCTGCATCTGCTCGCCCGAGACGAAGTTGATGTAGTCGATGTCGTTCATCCGCTTGGGGATGCCGTTGGAGACGAAGAGGTCGCGCCGGCCGTCGTTGTCGAAGTCCATGAGCAGGGATGCCCAGCTCCAGTCGGTGGCATGGATGCCCGCGTACTGTCCGACCTCGCTGAAACTACCGTCGCCCCGGTTGTACTGTAGGTTGTTACGTGCGTACTGGTGCGTGTAGCCGTAGGAAATCTTCTGCAGGTAGATGTTGTAATCGTCTTCCGAGAGCGACCTCCGGAGCAGCTCGGGGTCGTAGGGCAGCATGTCCATCGACACGATCTCCGGAAAGCCGTCGTCATTCAGGTCGGCGGCGTCGACGCCCATGCTGAACTGGCTGGTATGCCGGAGACGCTTGCGGCCCTCTTCGCGAAAAGTGCCGTCATGCTGGTTGATGTAGAGGTAGTCGTCTTCGTGGAAGTCGTTGCCTACGTATATGTCGGGCCATCCGTCCATGTCGACGTCGGTCACCGCCACGCCCAGGCCATAGCCGATGCGGCTGCCGTTGATGCCTGCCACGCGGGTGATGTCGCGGAAACGGGTGCGCCGGCTGCCGTCGGGCAGTGTCTCGGTGTCGTTGCGATAGAGCCGCTGACCGGCGAGGGAGTCGTAGGTGCCTTCGAAAATCCGCCGGGGCTTGTAGTTCCCGTCGTGGTTCACGGAGTGGTTGAGGAGGAACATGTCGAGGTCGCCGTCGCCGTCATGGTCGAGGAAGGCGGCATGGGTGCTGAAGCCGGAGAAGTCGAGTCCGTATGCTGCGGCGCGGTCCTCGTAGTGCGGGATGCCCTTCTCGTCGGTTCCGGTGCAGACCAGGAGGCGGTTCTTCGACTGCAGCGTCTTGAACCTACCGACTGCGCAGAGGTAGATGTCGAGCCAGCCGTCGTTGTTAATGTCCACGACCGAGACGCCGGTGTTCCAGCTGCTGTCGGAAGGGATGCCGGCATCCGCCGAGACATCCTCGAAGCGCATATCGCCGCGGTTCAGGTAGAGGTGGCAGCCCAGCTGGTTGGAGGCGAAGAACAGGTCGATGCGGCCGTCGCGGTCCATGTCCCCGGCTCCGAGTCCGGAGCCGTTGTAGAAGTACATGTAGGAGAAGAGGTTGAAGGCGGGCGTAGGCGTGATGCGGTTGGCCGCGTGGAGGCCCGTCCGGTCGTGGTCGAGCACGGTGAAGAGGGCTTCGTCCGCCCCGTCCTTGCCACAGGAGGCGAGTAGCAGCCCGAGAAGGGCGAGTATGACAGAGGATGCCGACCGTTGCATGTCAGGGGTTTCCGGACGGTGTCTTTCGGATGCCCGTTTTTACAGTGGGCTGTACCAGTACCGGCAGGTCATCGTTTTGCAGGAAAAGGTAGGCTGTCCTCCCGCGGTGGCGGATGCGTCGGATGGTCCGTACCTGCCCCTGGATGGACAGTCCGGAAGCCTTTGCCGGCACCTGTGTGAGCCTGCCCCTGCCATCGTTGAGGCAGAGCGCGCCGTAGGAGGCGTCGATGCGGCAGAACTGCGGCAGCAGGTCGAAGAAGTTGCCGGCCGCGAGCAGGTCGGGTGAACCGTCGCCGTCAAAATCGTCGGTGAGCATGGCCTGGATGGAGGACAACTGCAGGGTGGGGGGCAGCGGTCGGAGGAGGAACCTACCCTTGCCATCGTTGAGGGCGATGGCGGAGGATGAGGTTCGCACGGTGAGCACCGTGGCCTTCTCGGCCTCGTCGCCGAAGAGGTCCTCGATCGACTTGTCGGCATACTCCTGGTTGCGCAGGCTGGATTTCTTGAGCGAGGGTATCTGTTCGACCATGTCCTTCTTCATGAACACGGGCACATCCCTTCCCTTTACGGTCCGGCTGAGGATCTTGTCGGCCTTGCCATTCCCGTCGAAGTCGTGGATCCAGAGTTTCACGGGGTGAAGGCTGTCGGGTTGCAGGTAGAAGTTCTCTCCGAGGTTGCCGAGCAGGATGTCGGTGTCGCCGTCCCTGTCGATGTCGCAGGTGGTCGAGTGCTGCCACCATCCCGCCTTCCCCTCCAGTCCGTTGGCGCTCTCCACGAACTGCCTTCCGTCGAAGCGATAGGACCGTGGCGATGTCCATTCCCCTGCGAGGAAGAGTTCCGGGCGGGCATCGCCGTCGAGGTCATGCCATTGGGCGGTCGTCATCATGCCCCAGTCCTTGAGGAAGGGGGCTACGGCCTCGGTGACGTCCGTGAACCGTCCGCCGCCTTCGTTGTGGAAGAGGACGATGCGACCGGATAATCCGTAGTCCTGGGGTTTGGAGCGGCTGCCGATGAGGATGTCGGGGAGGCCGTCCGCATTGTAGTCGAGAGGGATGGCCGTTCCGCAATTGCTGTTGCTGACGGGGAAGGTGCCGGAGCGCAGGGTGAAACGACCCTTGCCGTCATTGAGGAAGAGGTGGTTCTGGTATTCGTCGGAGGTAGCGGGCGCGAAGTTGCCGCCGCCGCCGGTGAAGAGGTCGAGGTCGCCGTCCGCGTCGCAGTCGAAGAAGAAGGCGGAGGTGACGTCGGCGAAGGAGAACCTGGCGATGTCGGGCGATTCCACGGGTTTGAAACGGCCTGACTTCTGCAGGTAGAGACGGCCGGCATGCCCCTTCGTTCCGCCGATGAACAGGTCTTCCTGGCCATCGTTGTCGACGTCTCCTGTGGCCGCCGCCGGTCCCTGGCGCGACAGCATGAAGGGGATGTTGCGCTCCTCGAAGAAGTCGACATGCCCGTCCTCGACGTGCTTCTCCAGGTTCGTCGGGACGGTCTCGAGCCAGGTCATGCCGATGTTGGCGGAAGGACCTGGTAGTGGCCTGGCGCCGAGTTTGGCCCTTTCGATGCGGAGGGGTTGTCCGACGGCGGGCTGGATCAGGGTGGTCACCTGACGGTCGGGCCAAACGACCTGCAAGGAGTCGGGCGTGCGCCCTCCGAGTCCGATCACCTGGCGGTATTCGACGGAGGACTGGAAGCCCCGGCTGGGCATGATGTCGCGGGAGATGACTTGATCGCCCGTGAAAACCCGGATGCGGCTTCCTATCGCAAAGGGGTTTGCCCCCTGGTAGGCGAGGGTGACGGAGAGGGAACGGTTCCCCCTCCTTTCTTCGGAGCGGTTGCGGTAGACGGAGGCGGGCTGGTTGACGTTGTTGATGACGAGGTCGAGGTCGCCGTCGTTGTCAAGGTCCGCATAGGCGGCCCCGTTGGAGAAGGAGGGTTCATCGAAACCCCAGGAACGGCCCGCGTCGGTGAAGCGGAGGCCTCCGTTGTTGCGGAAGGCCTTGTTGGGAACGGGGACGGAGGGCATTCGGTCGATGACGGCCGCGATGTCCTGCTTGACGCCATCGGCCGCCATCTGCCTGACGACGTCGTTGGCAAAGAAGTCGATGAAGTCCTGGTCCGTCACGTCGCGGTAGATGCCGTTGCAGACGAGGATATCCGTCAGCGCGTCGTTGTCGGCGTCGAACATGAGGGCCCCCCAGCTCCAGTCGCTCGCTGCGACGCCGCTGAAGAAGGCCGTCTCGAGGAATCTTCCTTCGCCGTCGTTGACCTGTAAGGCGTTCTGCGTGTACTGGTTGTAGAAGCCGGAGCGGCGCTTGAGGTCGAAGACCTCGTAGCCTTCGAAGGTCGTGTTGGTCTTGAGGCGGTAGTCGTCACCCGGCAGCATGTCGGTGGTGAAGATGTCGGGATGGCCGTCGTTGTTGATGTCCTGTATGTCAGCGCCCATCGAAGAGAAGCTGATGTGCTGCATGCGCTGCTCGAGCTCGTCGCGGAAGGTGCCGTCGCGCTGGTTGACATACAGGTAGTCCTTCTCGAAGAAGTCGTTGGAGACGTATATGTCGGGCCATCCGTCGGCATTGACATCGCCGACGGTGACGCCCAGTCCGAAGCTGATGATGGAGCCATAGATGCCGGCCTCGCCATTGACCTCCCGGAACCGGCCGCCGTCGTTGCGGAGGAGGTGATCACCTCCGCCCTTGAGCATGTCCGGGTAGTCGGACGCGCTGTCGGGGATGGCCCGCATGTTGGCGTAGTTGAGTGTGTTGACGGGAATTGGGCTGTTGTTGACGAGGAAGCAGTCGAGGTCGCCGTCCATGTCGTAGTCGAAGAAGGAGGCGTGGGTCGTGTAGCCGTCGTTGTCGAGGCCATACTCGGCGGCCCGCTCGGTGAATGTGAGGTCGTGGTTGTTGATGAACAGCTGGTTGCGGCGGAGGCTTCTGTCGAGCATGTTGCCAGCGTTGCATACGTATATGTCGAGCCATCCGTCGGCATTCAGATCGACCAATACTACGCCGGTGCTCCACTGTGGCTTGGCGGCGGGGAAGCCGGCCTTTTCCGTGACATCCTCGAAACGGAAACCGCCCTTGTTGTGGAAGAGCCTGTTGGGGCCCTGGTTGGCGGTGAGGAAGACCTCGGGCAGCCCGTCGTTGTCGAGGTCGCCGGTGGCGACGCCGCCACCGTTGTAGAAGTTGCGGTACTTGAAGACGTTGAAAGCCTTGGTCTCGGTGAGGGTATTGACGAAATCGATGCCCGAGTCATCCACCCGCGTGAAGAGGGTGTCCTTGGGGGCCTGTGTGCAGGCGGATGCGAGCAGGAGAAGGACGGTGTGGATACGAGGGAAGGACCGCATGGTGCAAGGTAAGAGTAGAAACAAGCGGGCGGTGGGATTTGTTCCCCCGGAAAAGGGACAGCCCCGCACGATGTGGCGGGGCTGTCGACCGGGTACCGATATGAAAGCTATCAGTAACCGAAGTTCTGCTTCAGGTTCGGGTTCGAAGAGAGGGAGACGGTCGGGATGGGGAACACGACCTTGGCGTCGGAGGAGGCGGAGGGGCGCTCCTCGACAGGTGCGGTGAACTGACCGAAACGGATCAGGTCGGTGCGCCTGTGGCCTTCCAGGTAGAGTTCACGACCGCGCTCTGCCAGGAGGTTCGTCAGCGTCACGGAGGCGAGGTTGCCTACGCGGCGGCGGGCACGGATCCCGTTGACGATGGCGAGGGGCGTCTCGGCGTCGGTACCCCCGCGGAGGATGGCTTCGGCCTTCATCAGGCGGACATCAGAGAAGCGGAGGAAGGGGAACTCGTTCTCCGTACCCCAGGCGCCGTCGTTCATGCTGGCCGGATTCATGGGATACTTATTGAAGCGGATACCGGTAGCCTCGTTGTTGAAGGTGAGGGAGGCGCGGCGGGAGAAGACCAGCGGGTTGCCGGAGCGGTCACGGACGGCACCGACGGGGTCGCCGATCTGGCCCGTGCGGCCTGAGCCGGCAGGGGGCAGGGGTGCATAGACCTGACCGACCATCATGCCGGCGGTGGCACCCACCCTGCGGCTGTAGGTGGAAGTGGCGATGGAGTCTCGAAGCTGTCATAGAACTGGGAGAGGGCTACGAAACCGTTCCATCCGTCGGGCACCTGGTTGTAGTGTGTGCCCATGGACCAGGTCCAGCGGAGGCCGGTGCCGTTGCCGGCGACGGCGTCACCGCCGTTGTGGCGGACGAAGATGTTCTCGGAGGACTTGCTGCCGTTGTCCCAGGTGAAGTTGTCCCAGTAGTAGGTGTCTACCTGGAGCAGGGGGTTGGTGGCGATCTGGTTGGCGTACTGGATCACCTTGTCCATGTCAGCCTTCTGGAAGGTGTAGGGACCGGCGGGCTTGGTGGGGTCCTGCTTGTAGACGGCACGGTTCAGGTAGCACTTGGCGAGCAGTGCCCATGCGGCCTCGCGGGTGGCCTGACGACGGTTGGTGATGTTGTAGACCGGCAGGTTGGGGGCGCACTCCTCGAGTTCCTTGATGATGGCATCGATGGCCTCGGTACGGGTGAGCACGGCAGGGATCTCCTTGGCGGGCGCCGTAGCCGGACGGGTCTGCACCTGACCGTAGAGGTCGCAGGTGATGTAGCGGAAGAAGGCGCGGAGGAACTGGCCCTGGGCCTTAGTGGCGCCTGTGGCGGTCTCGGCGATCAGGGTCGTCTGGAAGAGGGCTCCGTTCAGGCCGTTCCAGGTGTCGCGGACCTGGTTGTGGTCTCCGTCCCAGGTGTGGAGGTGCAGCCTGCGCCAGGTGCCGAGGTCATCCCAGTCGGTACCGCGGGTGGGGCCCATGATGATATCGGTGGTGTGCTCCTGCATGGCGAACCAGTTGCCCTGGTTGCCGGACATGCTGTTGAGCTGCTCATACACGGCCGCCAGGGAGGGCGGCGTGGGGGCTCCGCCCGAGGTCGTGGGAGCTATCTGGTTCGGGGCGCCCAGCTTCGGATCGAGCTTGCTGCAGGCCGACATGCCCAGGATGCCGGCGGCTGCGACGAGTTGAAAGGTGAGCTTCTGTATCGTTCTCATATAGTTCTGTTGTTTCTGATTCATGGTTTAGAAACCGACGTTCACGCCGAAGGTCAGCAGACGCGGGCGGGGGAACTGCGTGTAGTCGAAACCGCGCGACGGAATGCCGTTGATGCTCTTGTCCACGTTGACCTCGGGGTCGATGCCGGAATACCTGCTCCACAGGGCCAGGTTCTGGCCGGAGAAGTAGGCCGACAGGGAACGGACGCCCTTGAGCCTGGAAACATCGAAGCTGTAGCTAAGGTTCAGGTTGGACAGGCGCAGGAAGTCGCCCTTCTCCAGGAAGCGGGTGGAGGGACCGTTGCCGTTGAAGGGGTTCTCGTTGCTGTTGAAGACATCGTAGGTCACGTTCCTGGCGTTCTTCAGCGAACCCTTCAGGAAGAAGGCATTGGCCGTGTTGTTGTACACATAGTGGCCGGTGATGGCGTTCACGAACACGCTCAGGTACCACCTGCCGTAGGTAAAGTTGTTGGTCAGGCCGGCGAAGTACTTCGGAAGGGCGGAGCCGGAGATCGCGTTCTGCGAGTTGTTCTCGTAGCGGCCGATGCCGTTGCCGTCGAAGCCCTGGAAGACGGGCAGGTACCAGGAGAAGATCGGGGAGCCGTTGGACAGCACCTGGGCGAAGGAGCCGGTCAGGCCCTGGCCGCTGACCTCACCCGTGTTGATCTGGATGGGCAGGCCGGTGATACTGTTGTTGACGGTGGTCATGTTGTAGTTGAGGTCCCACTTGAACTTCGGACCATCGATGGCCTTCACGTTCAGGCTCAGCTCGACACCCTTGTTCGTGACCTTGCCGGGGAGGTTGATCCACCAGTAGCTGGTCGGGGCGAAGCCGCCGGGCGTGGGGGCGAAGAACAGCATGTTCTCACGCATGTTGTCGTAGTAGTCGAAGGTCAGACCAAAGCGGCCGTTCTTCGAGGTCAGGTCGACGCCGATGCCGCTGGTCGTCACTTCCTCCCACTTCAGGTCGGGGTTGCCCTGCTGGATGAAGCGGGTGATGGGGGTGCCACCGCGGACGGAGTAGACCTGCTGGAGGTTGAGGGCGGCATAGGCGCCCAGGTTGTCCTGGCTGCCCAGCCTTCCGTAGTTGGCACGGAGGGCGAAGGTGCCGAAGAGCTTGCCGAGGGTGTTCTTGGCCCAGCCCTCCTCCATGACATCCCACTTGGCCGCAAGGGCGGGGAAGGTGCCGTACTTGTTGTTGGCACCGAACTTGGAGGAGCCGTCCGAACGCACGGTGGCCGTCAGGTAGTACTTGTCGGCGAAGGTGTAGTTCACGCGACCGAAGACGGACTGCAGCTCGTTGCTGCTGTATCCGGGTACGAAGTCGATATAGTTCTTGAAGTTGTTGAAGTCCTTTACGAACACGTCGCTCGGCTTGCCTACGGCTGTGTTGAGGCCCCAGCCTGCCTTGCCCGTGTACTTGGTCTCGAAGTTCTGGTAGGAGAAGCCTGCGACGGCGTTCAGGGCGTGCTTGCCGAACGACTTGTCGAAAGTCAGGTACTGCTCGAAGAGCTGCGAGGTGGACGTGAGGTTCTGCTTGGTGGTGCGACCGTTGCCCGCGTTGGCGGAACCGTTGATCTGGACACCGAAGACGCCGATATCACCGATGCCGTACACACCGTCGGGGAGGCGGGGGTCGGCGAAGGAGATACGCTCGCTCTCCACCTGGTCGAGGCCGAGGACGGCCTTGTAGGAAAGACCCTTGGCGATCTGATACTCTGCCGAGAAGTTTCCGAGGAAACGGTTCACGTTGTCATTGTCCGTGAAGTAGTTCAGCATCTGCACCGCGTTACGCTGGCCGTCGGAGGTGAAGAAGGAGCCGTCGGGGTTGTAGACCGGGGCGGTGGGGTTGGCCTTGAGGGCGACACCCAGCAGGCTTCCCTGGAAACCGGCGTTGTTGGTGATGGGCGCGTAGCTGTTCTTCGAGTTCGAATAGGTGAGGTTGGTCTCGAGCTTCAGCTTGTTGTTCAGCAGCTTCTGGCCGAGGTTCGCGCGGGCGGTCATGCGCTCCAGGCTGGTATTCTTGATGATACCGTTCTGATTGTCATAGGAACCGCTCAGGCGGGCCGTGGTGCCCTTGTTGCTGTAGCTCCAGTTCAGGCCGTAGTTGTTGGAGATGGCCGTGCGGAAGATCTGGTCCTGCCAGTCGGTGTTGGCACCGAAGTCGATGGCCTTGACAGCCTCCTGGGCACCCAGCGGGTCTGCGCCTCCGTCGATGTTGGCCTTCTTGGCGCCCACGAGGAAGTCCTCGGAGCTCAGGAGGTCGTAGCGGCGGGCGGTCTGCGCGATGCTCGTGTTGGCGTTGAAGTCGAACTGTCCCTTCTTGCCACCGCGACCGGCCTTGGTCGTGATGATGATGACGCCATTGGCGCCGCGGGAGCCGTAGATGGCGGCGGCGGATGCGTCCTTCAGGACGGTGATGCTCTCGATGTCGCTCGGGTTGAGGAACATGAGGGGGTTCTTCGGCGTGGTGCCGCCCTCGGCGCCGCTGGCGGAACCGAGCGTACCGCCCTGCTGGAGGGGAACGCCGTCGACGACGTAGAGGGGCTCCTGCGCGCCGCTGATGGAGCCGGTGCCGCGGATGTTGATCGTGGCGGCGGCGCCGGGCTCACCGGAGGCGGGGGTGACCAGCACGCCCGGCGTGCGGCCCTGCAGCATCTGGTCGGGCGTGGCGATCTGGCCCTTGTTGAAGTCGCGGTCTCCGACACGCGCGACAGAACCCGTCAGGTCCTTCACGCGGCGGGTACCGTAACCGACCACGACGACATCCGTCATGGAGCCGGTCTCCGAGGCCAGGCTGGCCTGTACCTTATTATTGGAGCCGATGGCGACCTCGATCGTGCCGTAGCCTACGGAGGAGATCACCAGCGAAAGGGCGTTGGCGGGCGCCGAGAGGGTGAAGGAACCGTCCGCGTTGGTCGTGGTACCGGTCTTGGAACCTTTCACCACTACGGATGCACCGGCGATGGGGGCATTGTCACGTGCGTCCGTGACACGGCCCGTTACCGTTTTGTTCTGAGCCTGTCCGGCCAGGGATGCCATCAGCATCAGCACAGGCAGGATGACCCTTTGGAGTCGTTGAAGCATGATGATACAGGTTTTGATTTTTAGTGATGCAAGCGTCAGTTTTCCAATATGTACGTTATACAATAACTCCCAAAAGAATTAACATTCTTCACCATATCATAACCATGTTTAGGGTTGACTCGCTATTCTTCGGTTTCTCCCAAACACGACTTCCAGGCCAGGATTTCGACCGAGATAAAGGCAACGGATTTACCCTTAACGCTGCACCCCGCCACCGCCCGGCCCAAGGATCAAAACTAATCAGTACGGCCATATAGTATGTCTATCATGGACTTATGAGCAGAATAATTCGGCATGCATCGAATTGCAAAGGTTTGCGAAAATGATTTCTGTGGAAAAAATATACCTTGCATGATGTCCATGCAGAAAGCCAAAGCCACCCTGAAGCACATATCCGAGCGGCTCGACCTGAGCATCTCGACCGTTTCGAGGGCGCTCAAGGACCATCCCGACATCGCGGAGCAGACCAAGCGGAAGGTCAGGGAGCTGGCGGAACTTATGGAGTATGAGCCCAATGCCTTCGCCATACAGCTGCGGACGAACGCCAGCCGGCTCATCGGCGTCATCGTTCCCGAGATATCGGGCTTCTTCTACCACTCCTTCATCGCCGGACTCGAGGAGGAAGCCCGCTCATGGGGGTACTCGCTCATGATCCTGCAGTCCGGCAACGACCCCGAACGCGAAGCGGCCAACCTGAGGTTATGCCGCCTCAACCGGGCCGCAGGCGTACTGGTGGCCCTCACATCCGCCACGACGGACCTCAGCCAGTTCGAGCGCACGGCCGAATCGGGCATTCCCGTCGTCTTCTTCGACAAAGTACCGGAAGGACGCGAGTTCCCCATGGTCACCATGTCGGACACGGAGGCCGCCCGCCTCGCCGCGGAAGCCATCCTCCAATCCGGCACACGGGACGTGCTGGCCATCTTCGGTGACATCGGACTCTCCATCACGCGCAAACGGCTCATCGCGTTCCGCGAAGCCTTCGCGGCAGCCGGCATGGAGTCACTGCTCGCGATCCGACACGCAGGCAGCCGGGAGATAGCCCGCTCACTCACCCTAGAAAGCCTCAGTGGAGAAGGGCCGAGGCCCGACTGCCTCTTCGCCATGAGCGACGAGATCCTGGCAGGATGCATGAAGGCCGTACAACAGTCCCGCCTCTGCATCCCGCAGGACATATCCGTCATCGCCATCAGCACGGGATTCATACCGAGCCTCTTCGAACCGGAAATCAGCTATGTGCAGACGGACGGCGTGAGCCTGGGAAGAAAATCCTTCGAGATCCTGCACCGTTGCTTTTCCAAGAGCCCCCCCGTCGGGGACTGGACCGTCAGTGTCAGGCTCGTGCCGGGTGGCTCCCTCCCGAACGGCCGACAGGCGGTGTGATGGGGTCAGAAATCGATCCCGCCGAAGGCCTTCTTCCGCATCCGGGCATACTCCTCGCGATGGAAGGAATACAGGCGGCCCGGCCGATGAGGCACGTTCTGCTCGAGTTCCCCCAGGTCGGTCAGCAACCCCGTCGAGAAGAGCTTCTTGCGGAAGTTCCTCCTGTCGAGCTTCACATCCAGGATGGCCTCGTAGACGGCCTGCAGCTCCCTCAGCGAGAACTTGTCCTCCATCAGGTTGAAGATCACAGGCTCCTCCTGCACCTTCTTCCGCAGGGACTGGTGGCAGGTGCCCAGGATCTCCAGATGGTCGAAGGCCATCTGGCTGACTTCCTGCACCGGATGCCAGTGCAGCTCGTTATCCATCTGGCGCAGCTGGTGGTCGCGCACGTTCACGAGGGAGTAATAGGCCGTGGTCACCACACGGCCCGCCGGATGGCGTCCGACACGCCCGAACGTGTGCACCTGCTCCAGGAATACGTTCTCCAGTCCCGTCCGCTCCCGCAACACGCGATAAGAGGCAGCGTCCAGGTCCTCGTCGGGCCGCAGGAGGTCGCCCAGCAAGGACCACTGGCCGCGAAAGGCCGGCAGGTCGCACTCGATCAACAAGACCTTCAGGGCATCCTCGTCGTAGCCGAAGATCACACAGTCGACCGAGACGGCGAACTGGAACTCCGGACGAAGCTCCACTGGGGTTGTATTGATATTCGGCTTGATGGCCATGACAAAGAGGAGGACTAATCGATTTATCTCATGAAAACAAATGGTATCGGGTGGGAAAATAGTCAAAAAATGCAGTTCGCAATCCCTTTGTATAGTCCATGCCTACCGCCCACCGACGTCCTTCCCCACCGAGAACCCCGCGAAACGGGCCTATCTTTGACCCATTCCCGAGCCATGTACACGACCGAACAGACCAAGGAGTTGCAGCACCATACCCGTGACTGGTTGTCGAAGCCGGCGGAAGGTGCCGACCTGATGAAAAGACTGCATCAGCTGCGCGACATCCTGAGGTTCCACGAGTACCGCTACTACGTGCTCAACGACCCGCTCATCGCGGACGGGGAATATGACAGGCTGTACAAAATGCTCGAGTCTGCGGAGCGGGGGCACCCGGAGGTCGTCTCGCCCGATTCGCCCACGCAACGGGTGGCGAAAGGACTCTCGTCGACCTTTCGGACGGTGCAGCACCTGGTGCCCATGCTCTCACTCGAGAATTCCTATGAGGAGGCTGAACTGCTCGATTGGGACCGCAAGGCCCGTGAGCTGAGCGGGCTTGAGGAGATAGAATACTGCGTCGAGCCGAAGTTCGACGGCGCCAGCATCTCGCTTCTCTATGAAAACGACCTGCTCGTGCGGGGCGCCACGCGGGGCGACGGTGTCGAGGGCGAGGATATCACCGTCAACCTGCGCCAGATACGCTCGATGCCCCTGTCGGCCCCCTTCTCCCGCCACGGCATCCGACAGATAGAGATCCGTGGCGAGGTGCTCATGACGAAGGAACATTTCCGAAAGTACAATGAACAGCTCGCAGAGCAGAACCTGCCGCCGCTGGCGAACCCGCGCAACGCGGCATCCGGGACCCTCCGCCTGAAAGATGCCTCCGAAGCCGGCAAACGTAACCTGGAAGCCTTCCTCTATCATGTCAGCTATGTGTCGCTCGACGAGGGGGCCCCGATGCCGGCGGGCCTGGTGACGCATGCCGGGTCCCTCGCATGGCTATGGGAGATGGGTTTCCGAAGCCCCGATAGGGAGAAACGCGTATTCAAAGGTATCCACGAGGTCGCCCGACACTGTCTCGCCTTCGAACAACAGCGTGACGAACTGCCCTACGAGATAGACGGCATGGTCGTGAAGGTCGATTCGGTCGCCCTCCAGGAGAGGCTAGGCATGACCACCCACCACCCCAGGTGGGCCATAGCCTTCAAATTCAAGGCAAGACAGGGCACCAGTACGCTCCGTCAGGTCGAGTTCCAGGTGGGCCGGACGGGCAGCGTCACACCCGTGGCCAAGATAGACCCCGTGGCCATCGGTGGCGTCACGGTGACTTCCGTGTCGATGCACAACGAGGAGTTCATCCTCGACAAGGACCTCCGCATCGGCGACCAGCTGTTGGTCGAACGCGCAGGCGATGTGATACCCTACATCGTCATGTCGCTCGCCGAACTGAGAACGGGGCGTGAAGAACCCATCCGCTTCCCGACCCAATGCCCCGCCTGCGGAACAGACCTCGTGAAACCCGCCGAGGAAGCCGTGTGGAGATGCCCCAACACGCAATGCGGCGCACAGGTGCTGGAACGGCTCATGCACTTCACCAGCAAGGATGCGATGGACATACGCGGACTCGGGGAGGCCAACATCCGGCGCTTCCACGAGGCCGGCTGGCTACCTGACGTCCCCTCCCTCTATTCGCTGCCCTACGAACGGATGCAGGAACTGGAGGGACTGGGCGCACGCTCCGTCAACAACCTGCGCGAGGCCATCGAGAAGTCGAAGGGGCAACCCCTGCACCGCATCATCAACGCCCTGGGCATCCGATACGTCGGAGAGACGACAGCCAAGGCGATTGCCCGCGAAGTGGGGCATCTGCTCGACCTGAAGGACTACTCCCCGGAGCGGCTGCAGCAGATCGAAGACGTAGGCGTGAAAGTGGCTGACAGCATCCACCGCTTCTTCCACGATGCCGACAACATCCGTATACTGGAGCGGCTGGAGGCGCAGGGACTCTCGCTTTCCGGGAACCGCCTGCAGGCCGTCGAAGGCGCCCTCACCGGCAAGACCTTCCTCTTCACGGGAAGCCTCCAAAATCTCAAACGCTCCGAGGCCGAGGCCATGGTCGAAGCCAACGGAGGCCGCCTGCTCTCGGGCGTGAGCAGCAAGCTCGACTTCCTGGTGGCAGGAGAGGACGCAGGCTCCAAGCTCGAGAAGGCCCGCAAGATCGCCAGCGTCCACATCATCGACGAAGGGGAGTTCCTCCGCATGGTCGGCAGGGAGGACAATGGCTGAAGATCGTCGGCCCGGCTGTGGATATTTATTTTACGAGGCCTTGGGTATTCAGTAGATTTAGGTGAAAATCCAGCCATATGATCCGCAAAACGGCAGGTGAAAACTGGAAACCGCTCCGCTTCCCGGGATGGAAGGAGGCCAGGAGGAGATACGCCGTCTCCAACCTCGGGCGACTGGCCAGCTATGATGAAGACATTCACGCCGACGGCAAACTGCTGGAAGGATCCCTCACCACCGGCTACCGTAGCCTCAACCTCCACCGTCCCGGCAGCGGCGGAACAATCTACGTCCATAGGGAAGTGGCGAAGCTCTTCCTCAAGCGGAGCTCCCCCCGCCAGAAGTACGTGGTACACCTCAACCACGACCGGCTCGACAACAGGGCCTCCAACCTGCGTTGGACCAACCAGGAGGAGATGGCCGCCCATCAGCAGGACTCCCCCGCTAAGCTAGCCTACAAGGAACGGCAGGCCTCGCGAAAACGCGGGCTCAAACTCACGGCCTCCCAGGCAAAAGCCATCAA
>RGVM01000600.1 GCA_010027295.1 Chitinophagia bacterium | reverse complement strand
AAGAGCATCGAGGTCTTGGGCTGGAAGAAGAGCTGGTTCTCGATGCCGGCATAGCCCGGCTTCATGCTACGCTTGTTGACGATGACGGTCTTGGCGTCCTCGACCTCGAGGATGGGCATCCCATAGATGGGTGAGGCCGGATCAACCTTGGCGGCGGGGTTGACGACGTCGTTGGCGCCCAGGACGAGCACGACGTCGGTGGTGCGGAACTCCTCGTTGGCCTGCTCCATCTCCAGCAGCTTCTCGTAGGCGACGTCCGACTCGGCCAGCAGTACGTTCATATGCCCGGGCATGCGGCCGGCGACGGGATGGATGGCGTACTTCACGTCGACACCGCGCGCTTCGAGCGCCTTCTCCAACTCGTGACAGGCATGCTGGGCCTGCGCCACGGCGAGGCCGTAGCCCGGCACGATCATCACCTTGTTGGCATAGGCCATCACCATGGCCGTGTCGCTCACAGAGATCTCCTTGTAGCTGCCGCCTGTCGCGGCGGAGGCGCCACCGGCCGAGGACCCGCCGCCGAAGGACCCGATGAGCACATTCAACAGGGAACGGTTCATCGCCCGGCACATGAGGATCGTCAGCAGGGTGCCCGCGGCACCGACGAGGATGCCGCCCGTGAGCATGACCTTGTTACCGTACAGGAATCCGCCGCAGGCGGCCGCCACCCCCGTGAAGGAGTTGAGCAGCGAGATGACGACGGGCATATCGGCCCCACCGATGGGCATCACAAAGAACACACCATAGAGGAGGGAAATCGCGAGGATCGAATGGAAGACGAGATAAGGATCGGAGGGACTCCCCGCCACCAGATAGGCGGCCAGTCCAAACGTGAGCAGGATGGCTCCATTGTTGACGATATGCTGACCAGGGAACGCGAAATCCTTCACCTTCCCGTTCAGCTTCCCCCATGCCACCATGCTGCCGGCAAAGGATACAGAACCAATGATCAAACCCAGCAGAATGATCAGCACCTGCAGCGCATCCGGCTCGGTGCCGGCAGGGGAATGATGCAGGTGGTCAAACTCCACGACCGATATCAGGGCCGCGCAGGCGCCCCCCATGCCGTTGAAGAGGCTGACCATCTCGGGCATGGCCGTCATCTTCACCGTCTTGGCCGCGTATGTGCCGATGAGGGTGCCGATGAGCAGTCCCGCGAAGATCCAGAGATGGTTGCCGAGGTGGTTGCCGTCGGAACCGCGGTAGAGAAAGATGGTGCCCAGGATGGCCGCCGTCATGCCGGCCGCCGCCAGTCGGTTGCCGCGGCGGGCGGTGGCGGGACTCGAAAGCATCTTCAGTCCAATAATGAAAGTCACGGAGGAGGCCAGGTAGAGTATCGTCAGGATATGCTGTTCCATGCGGTGTCGGGGTTATGTAGGATATCGTCACTTCTTCTTTCGGAACATCTCCAGCATGCGGTCGGTCACTACGAAGCCGCCCACCACGTTGAGGGTGCCCAGCACCACGGCGAGGAAGCCGAGGACCAGCGCGGGGATGTTGTCCTGCGACGCCTGGCCCATGACGATGATGGCGCCGATGATGACGACGCCGTGGATGGCGTTGGCGCCGCTCATGAGCGGCGTGTGCAAGACGCTCGGCACACGGCCGATGACCTCGATGCCTACGAAGACCATGAGGAGGACGACATAGAGCATGTCCTGATGCGATCCGAGCCAGTCGATGAGCCGTTCCATGCGTGGGATTTGTTTGCGTTCTAGCCTTCAGACTCAGACCCGGGCTCCTTTGACCAGGTCGTCGTCGTCGTCCGTCCGGATGACGCCCTTGGCATCGACCAGAATG
>RGVM01000599.1 GCA_010027295.1 Chitinophagia bacterium | reverse complement strand
TCGAGGTTGGGGGTGGGCACCGACAGGTCGCCATAGCAGCCGAGGTGCGGACTCATATCCTCGACCGACAGCCAGAGGATGTTGGGCCGGGAAGGCGACGGCCGGGCCTGTAGGGTGAGGGCCCATAACAGGTATGCTGCAAGGGTGGGCCAACGGATCATCGAGATGGAGTTTGTGTCATTCTTCGGGTTTATTTCGCACCGTCCATGCGGCTGCGCGTCCCTGCACCGCGACCGAAGCCCTCCTCCCGGAACCTGGCCTTCCGGATGCGGAGCACAACGGCGTTGGGCCACCGGTTGTCGGTGTAGAAACGCTGGCCGTTGACGGCGCTCACCACTAATCCTATCCGGGTGGATTCGACATAGGCCTTCGCGTCGAAGTCCTTCCGGTATTCGACGAGCTTCCCGTCGAATCCCAGGATGGAGACCTCCGTGCTGCTGTCGCCCTGCAGGTGGGTGAGCACGAACTGACGGCGTTCGCCGTACCGCCAGTCGTCGGGACCGGTGCGCGTCACATAGGCGTAGATGGTGCCGCCGTCGTTTGACTGCGTGTACCAGACATTCCCCTCGCGGATAACGGGCAGGGGTTTGACGCGGTGGACGGCTTCTGCATTGGCGAAGTTCCATAGCGCCACTTCCCGCAGCAGGGCCTCCTGTTCTATCTGTATCTCGCCATCGGGCTTGGGACCCACGTTCAGCAGGAAGTTCCCGCCCTTGGCACGTATCTCTATGAGCATGTCGATGATGCGTGTGCCGGTCTTGTGCGGGTCGTTGGTGGGCTTGTAGCCCCAGTCGGTGCCCATGGTGTAGCAGGCCTCCCAAGGCCTGGGCAGGGGCTTGTCCGGCGTCGTCTGCTCGGGTGTCTTCATCAGGTCGCGCGTGATGACGAGGTCGGGCTGCAGCGACCAGGCGTATTCGCGGAGTCCGTCGCCCGGACCGTCGATGAAGAGTATGTCGATCTTACCGTACTGGGTGAGCAGTTCCTTCAGCTGGGCCTTGTCATAGGCCATCAGTCCCGGGTTGTTGGCGGGATAGTGCATCGGATGCTGAAGGCGACCGATGGGTATGTTGTTTCGGTGGAAATAGTCGAAGTCCTCCGGAGAGAAATAGAGTCCGGTGGCGATACCCTCCTTCCGGAACGCGTCGAGCACCATGCGGAGCACGTCCTTCCCGTAGGGGGTGTTCATGACGTTGAAGGGAGTCGTCCGGGTATCCCACATGCAGAAGCCCGCGTGGTGCTTGGCGGTGAGGACGACGTAGCGCATGCCCGCGAGTTTGGCGAGCCTGGCCCAGCGGGACGGGTCGAACCGGTAGGGATCGAAGGCCTTCGGCAGTTCGCGAAAGTAGCGTTCGGCGTAGTCGGGAGAGGAGCCCGAAAGGGAATGACTGATGACGGCGCCGAGGCTCACGTCCACGTTCCAGTGGATGAACATGCCGAAGGCGAGGTCCTGGAACCAGTCGACGCGGGCGGGCCGGTTGTCGGTCTGCGGCTGTTGGGCTGCCGTAGCGATAGGCAGCAGGACGGCGAGGAGCAGGGAGGGGGCTATGCGCATGGGATGGCGGGTTACTGCCATCAAGATACGAATTGCCCCGTCACGTCACTCGCCCCGTTCGGGCGCCAGCTCATACTGCGACGGGCTCCTCCAGAGGGCGGAGAGCAGCAGTTCGCGCATGAAGGTGAACTCCTTGGGGAGCCTGTCGTAGGCCTTCTCGAAGAGTTCCTCATGTCCGAGGAGTTCCTGCTTCCAGAGTTCGGAGTCGATGTTCATGATGGCGTTGAACTCCTCGCGGGAGAAGTCCTCCAGGCCCGTCCAGTCGATGTCGCGGTAGC
>RGVM01000598.1 GCA_010027295.1 Chitinophagia bacterium | reverse complement strand
GGATGCCTTCGTCGCCGCGCACAAGGGGATAGACGTTTGCGTGCTGGGCATTGGCACCAATGGCCACCTCGGCCTGAACGAGCCCGGATCGGAAAAGGATTCCCCCACGCGCACGGTCTCACTGGCCTCTTCCACCATCGATGCCGCACAGGGCTACTTCACCGGTACGCGAGATGTACGAACGGGCATCACACTCGGCCTGTCCACGCTGCTGGCTTCCAAGACACTCCTTCTGCTGGCATCCGGGAAAGGAAAGGCCGAGATTGTCCGGCGAGCCCTGGAAGGGCCTGTCGGTCCAGAAGTGCCGGGCAGCTTCCTGCAGGAACATCCCAACTGCATCGTGTACCTCGACGAGGATGCGGCGAGCCTGTTGCAGAAGCGCCACTGACAATGTGGGACGTCTTTATCTGAAGGGCGTCTCCTGACTCAGAAGGGGATCAGCCCATTGACCTCCACCCAGGCCCTTTTCTCGCTGCTCTCGAAGGCCAGCTCGATCATGCGCACGACGTTGTGCCCGTGTTGAGGAGTCTCGCTGAGAGGCTCCCCTTGCCGAATGGACCTGTGCAGGTTTTGGTAGTAGAGTCTGAAATCCCCCTTCTTTGAGGGCCACTTCTTTTTCACTACCTCGCCTTGGAGTTCGGTGTGGAGGAGTCCGTGGAAGGCCTCCTCTTCATGGCACCAGTTGTCGCCAACAGGCAAATCCCCCGCCTTGAGCCGGTCCTCCTGCGGATCCTCGCCATATTTCAGGAAGGACCCCTTGGTGCCGTGCAGCTGATAGCGTGGTCCCATCTCTCGCACCAGCATTGAGGAGTGAAGGGTGACCCTGAGGAATCCGTAGTCGAGCTGGATGTCGAAATAATCGTCAACCTGTGAATAGGGTTTTTGTCGGCGGATATCGGCCAATACGGCCTTGGGAGCACCGAACAGTACCAGTGACTGGTCTATGAGATGCGAGCCCAGGTCATAGAGAACGCCCGCGCCCGGTTCCGGGAATTCGCGCCAGAAGCCGTAAGTGCGAGGATCAGGCCGGTACCGGTCATAATGCGCCGTGAACGTATGGAGTTCTCCGAGCATCCCCTCCTGAAGGATTTCACGCATCGTGAGGAAGTCGGCCACGTAGCGGCGGTTGTGGTATACGGAGCATATCCTCCCCGTCCGCTCCGAGAGGCGGCAGAGTTCGAGCGCTTCGGCGGAGCGGATGGTGAAGGGCTTCTCCACGACCACGTGTTTCCCCGCCTCGAGGCAGGCCTTGGCATAGGGATAGTGCGTGTCGTTGGGGGCGGTGATGACAATCAGCTCAATGCCATCATCGGCAAGCAGCGCCTCCAGGCTTCGGTGCGTGCGGATCCAAGGATACTTGCCGACGGCGATGTCGCTGTTGCGCTCCACGACCGCGTCGAGGGAGTATCCGGGCATCGTCGTCAGGAAGGGTGCGTGGAAGGTTCGGGACGAAATGCCGAAACTCACGAGCGCTGTGCGGATGGGGGCCGTATCCATGCGGGATTCTTTTGTCTAAAAATAGCGCAATGGAGCGTAGATCCGTCATTGAATCGTGAATGGCATCATCCGTTGGAAGGTCGCCATGTCGTATATTCGGGACATGCGCATCCATCTGACTGCCATTCTCACAGTTACATCGCTGTTCCTTGTGCCGGCCTGTCGCAACCCGAAGTCCGACGCCGTAGGCGCGCGTCGGGTAGCCTCCGCCGTTACTTGCAGCAATGGTCTGACCCTGTCGGACAGCCTGCGGTACATGGAGGGCGGCGGAAGGGAGTTCGCACCCACCCGAGAGAACGTAACGGACAAGCCGGTCACCCTTCCCGAAGGCATG
>RGVM01000597.1 GCA_010027295.1 Chitinophagia bacterium | reverse complement strand
GTGGGAGGAATACGCCCGCCTCCACAACGCCTCCATCGACAACAACCCGTCCGTGGGCAACAAGGCGGGCGGCCTCACCACCATTTACGAGAAGAGCCTCGGCGCCCTCGCCAAGGGCGGCCAGGCGCCGCTCTCGGCCGTCTATGGGTACGCCGAGCCCGTCGTGGGCCCCGGCCTCGCCTTCATGGATACCCCCGGCTACGACCCGGTCAGCATGACCGGCCTCATGTGCGGCGGTTGCAACGTGGGCGTGTTCACCACCGGGCGCGGCTCCGTGTACGGATGCAAGCCCATGCCCTGCATCAAGGTCGCCACCAACACCACCCTCTTCGACTGGATGCGCGACGACATGGACCTCAACGCCGGCACCATCCTCGACGGGACCGAGACCGTCGAGGAGGTCGGCCGCCGCATCTTCGAGGAGGTGATCGCCGTCGCGTCCGGCAAGCGCACGCGCAGCGAGGTCCACGGCATCGGCGACGAGGAGTTCGCACCGTGGACCCTCGGACCGGTGTTCTAGTCTCGTAGGCCGTCGCGGGCGGCCTCGCCGCCGCTCATGCAAGGGCTTCAAATCCGACGTTCAGCGAGGGGCACCACCGACTCCCCAAATCCCGACGAATCCGCACTGTGAATCCATTGCCGCCCAATGGAATTCCGCTTGACCATCGAAGGATTTCTGAGGTTCCATTTCGTCGTTGATGGGAAGGCCCGGGGGACCTTGGGTGGGTCGGTTCGATGAGGGGTCATTTCGTTTCGACCCAGTCCTCACTCCACGTCGCGTGGGGTTGGAAGTGTGCCCCTTGCCCGCCGTCGCGGTGGGCTAGGTGTTCATGCCCCCCCCGAAAGTCGTGCTCGCTTGAGAGCATTGGACGCCGTCTCTTTGGGCGCGAAGCCATTTGCCACGTAGGTTTGCCTTTGCGAACTGACCGGCACGGAGTGTACGAGCCACGGTCCCGCTGCGCTCCATTGAAGCGGACGGCGCGATGACCGAGTACATGAGCGAACAATTCCCAACGCAAGTCGTGCCCTTGCCGTCCGGGCAAGCCAACCTTGCCTAACGATGAAACATCCCATGTCCTTCAAGCAATTTGCGCCGTGGATGCCCGGGGCCGTTGTGGTGGTCTGGTGGATCTGGGAACTCTCGTTTCATTGGGCATCCTTGGTCGAGTATAAGTTCGGCTGGATCGTTGTCGTCCTCGCCGGCTTTTTGGCGTGGGAGCGCTGGCCCACCAAGCCTCCCATGCGTCCCGGCGGCCAGGTGATGGTCGTTGGCATCCTGGGACTTTGCGGATTCCTCATGGTGCTCGCCGCCGAGTTGTACCGTATCGGCCTTTCGAGGACGCCCACCCAAGCCATGTTGTTTAGCCTCGGGTGCGCGTCCTTTGTCATCGCCCACATGCTTTCCCTGCTGGGCTGGCAGGGCACGCGGCATTTCCTCTTCCCGGTCTTGTTCTTCTTCGTCGCCGTCCCCATTCCAAAGTTTTTCTGGAACCCGGTCGTCTTTGGGCTCCAGCACTTTGTGGCTTCCCTGAACGTCGAGGCCCTCAACCTCATGGGCATACCCGCCATCCAGCAAAATCATGTGATCCAGCTGCCCAACACGACCGTGGGCGTCGATGAGGCATGCAGCGGCGTACGTTCCCTCCAGTCCAGCATCATGGCCGCCCTCTTCATAGGCGACCTCACCCTGCGCCGGGTTGGCTGGAAGTTCTTCTTTCTCGCGGTCGGTGTGCTGCTCGCCGTCATGGGTAACTTCGGCAGATCCTTCTACCTCTCCCTCACGGCCCACAAGGGGGGACCCGATGCCCTCAAGGCCGTCCATGACTCGGCG
>RGVM01000596.1 GCA_010027295.1 Chitinophagia bacterium | reverse complement strand
GGTCGCCCGGGGGATCTCCCTCCCGATGAGCTTCTCGATCTGGGCCATCCGCCTCAGCTCCTTGTCGGTTACGAAGGTGTAGGCCGTGCCGTCGGTCTCGGCGCGGGCCGTGCGACCGATGCGGTGGACATAGTCCTCCCCATCGTGGGGCACGTCGTAGTTGATGACGAGTTCTATCTGGTCGATGTCGATGCCACGACTGAGGATGTCGGTGGCGACGAGGATCGGCAGCTGCTTGCTGGAGAATTGCCGAAGGACATCCTCGCGCTGCGACTGGTCGAGGTCGGAGTGGATCTCCTCGGCCTTGAAGCCTGCCCGCTTGAGGTCGCGCGTGAGCTGCTTGACGCTCTGCTTGCGGGAGCAGAAGACGAGGATGGACCGGAAGGGGCTGTCCTTGAGGAGTCGCTTCACGAGCGGGTTCTTCTGGGGTTCGTAGACGACGAAGAGCTCCTGGCGGATGCGTTCGGGCGGTTTGGAGATGGCGATGTTGACTTCGACGGGGTCGCGCAGGATCTTCTGTGCAAGGCTCCGGATGCGCGGGGGCATGGTGGCCGAGAAGAGGAGGGTCTGCCGCTGCAGGGGGACCTGTGCGATGATGCGCATGATGTCGTCGTGGAAGCCCATGTCGAGCATCCGGTCCGCCTCGTCGAGTATGAGGTAGGACAGCTGTCCCAGCTTCACGTATCCCATGTTGATATGGGAGATGAGTTTCCCCGGCGTGGCCACGACGATGTCGGCCCCGCGGGAGAGGGCGGCCTTCTCCTGGACGAAGGTGTTACCGTCGCCGCCGCCGTAGACGGCCATGGAGCTGATGTCGGTGAAGTACGTCAAACCGTCGATCTGGTGGCTGATCTGCACGGCGAGCTCGCGGGTGGGGACGATGATCAGTGCGTTGATGTGGTGGTCCGGCGAGGGCTCCGAGAGGAGCCGCTGGAGGATGGGGAGGAGGAAGGCACCCGTCTTGCCGGTGCCCGTTTGGGCGGAGGCGATGATGTCGCGGCCTGCGAGGATGTGCGGGATGACCTGTTCCTGCACGGGGGTGGCCTCCTCCCAGCCGCTGGAGAGGATTCCTTCCATGAGGCTGTCGTGGAAACCGAAGTCAGTGAATCTCAATGTGTGGAGCTTGTGTTTGTGTCGGTGACCGGCTTTTCCGAGCCCTCCTCGCGCCGCAGTTCGCGGCTGAGCAGGAAGGTGCCGAAGGGTATGAGTGAACTGAGGAAGGCGAGCAGGGTCCGCATCAGCGGCCAGCGTCTGGCGAAGTGGGCCTGCAGGAGGGCGGCGCAGAACGCCACGAACAAGGCGCCGTGTAGGCTTCCGACCCAGGTGACTGCCTGCGGCATGCCGGCCTTGTACTTCAGCGGCATCGCCACGCCGAGGAGCAGGAGGTAGGAGACTCCCTCCAGGTCTCCGATGATCCTGAGTCGTGAGAGCGTGGTACGCATTACTGTAAAGGTACGGAATGCGGGCGAGGAACGGCCATCCGTCCGCCCGCCTGAGCGGTCGCTTTCCTTGCCCGACGGTCAATTCCATTAAATTGCGGTATGAAACCGAATTGCACTCCCGGCTCTCTGATCGCACTCCCGTTTCTCGTGCTGCCAATCCTCGAGGGTTGCGGTTCATCCGCCACGGCGGAACAGCCTGCGCGGCCGGTCGCCGCCGATACGGAGCGGGTGGTCCCGAAGGCCCCTGTCCTCGACACGGCTGCCTACGACAAGGCCATCAGGCACATGGTCAACGGCGACACCACCGGTCGCTGGCCCGTGAAGGCCGCATATCCGCTGCCCGGCGCCATCCTGCCGATGCACAGGATCGTGGCCTACTATGGCAATTTCTATTCCCGTCAGATGGGCATCCTGGGG
>RGVM01000595.1 GCA_010027295.1 Chitinophagia bacterium | reverse complement strand
ATAGGTGGCGGCATGCTTGGTGTAGTGGATCTCCATCGTCTTCGCGTCGATGAAGGGTTCGAGGGCGTCGTAGGCATAGGGTAGGGGTGCCTGGTCGGGTCCGGTTTCCGCTGCGGGGCGACTGGATTCGTCACGGAGGACGAATGGCAGCGCCTGAAGGGCCTGGGGGAGGCTGGCGGCCGTGCCCAGCGCGAGTCCGCCGCGGAGGGTCGATCTCAGGAATCTTCGTCTGTCCGACATCACAAATGGGTTTGAATAAAGGTACGGAAATGCGCTCACCTGCCCGGTGACCCTCTCCTTCGATACATCCGCCGGAAGAGTCGGAAGTAGAACTCGTTGTTGAAGAGTTGGGAGTCGTTCATCGCCTTGTAAGTAAGGAAGAGGCCGATGGGCATGAGCAGAAAGGTGGACATCCACATCCCCCCCAGCGGGGTCATAGCGTCTTGCTTGGTGAGCTTTTCGCCGAACATGTTGGTCACGTGAAAGACGAGAAAGAAGATGACCGCGATGACGAGGGGCATGCCCAGTCCGCCCTTTCGGATGATCGACCCCAGCGGGGCACCGATCATGAAGAGCACGAAGCAGGCGAAGGACAGGGAGAACTTCTTGTGGAATTCGATGAGGGTGTAGCGGATCTCGCGACGGCGGCCATCGTTCTCCGACACGATGATATCCAGTGACGACTTGATCAGGTTGACCTTGTCGTTGGCCCGCTGCATGGCGATGTTGAACAGGCTGTCGGGCAGGAGTTCCTCGAAGGAGGCGGTGCCCTTGGGGAGGGGCTGGATACGGGGCCTGGCAGGCTTCCAGCCGCTGTCCATCAGCTTTCCGCTGAGGTAGTAGCTGCTCACCTCGCGGTTCATACGCAGGCCGAGAGATTCCTGGACAGCCTTTCTGAGCGAGTCGGAGGCCTTGTCGAGCTGCCGTACGTTGAGCATCATGTAGTTACCCTTGAACAGGCTGTCGGGCGTCTTGAAGACCTCGAAGCCGCTCAGGTCGAACACCTTGACATACCTGTCGAAGCCCAGTCGGTAGTATTCGGTGTTGGCCGAGTTGTAGGCCCCGCGCTCCTGGTAGCGCCATCCCTGTTCCAGGACGAATTCGAGCGATTTACGGTCGCTGCTCATACGCATCTCCCCCTTCCTGGCCACGATGACGTTGTCCTGCAGGGAGCCCTGGTTCTCATATATGATGATGTCGGCGATGCCGTTGCCCTCCTTCTCTTTGTGGCCAACCTTGATGGCGAAGCCGGGCAGTTTCGTGTAGAAGACGCCTTCCCGGATGTCGAAGGCCGGCTTGGCGACCCGGATGTCGTAGAGCATCGTCGTGAACCGGAGCTGCGCCACGGGGATGACCCAGTTGGAGATGGAGAAGGCCAGTACGCTCACGGCCAGGCTGAGCAGGATGAGGGGCCGCATGAACCTGAGCAGGGGGATGCCTGCCGAACGGATGGCCACGAGCTCGAAGCTCTCACCCAGGTTGCCGAAGGTCATGATGGAGGAGAGCAGGATGGCCAGGGGCATGGCCAGCGGGACGGCCGTGGCTGTCACATAGCCCGTGAGTTCGAGGATGCTGCCTAGTCCCAGTCCCTTCCCCACCAGGTCGTCGATATACTTCCAGAAGAACTGCATCACGAGCACGAAGTACATCAGCGCGATGCCCGACAGCAGCCGCAAAACCGACGACGCCAAAGCGCACGCTGGACGCGCTGAAACCGTCGCGTGGAGCTACGAGCGCCCAGCGGGTGGCCGCAGTTTCGGCTTCACCGGTTGCGATCTGCATGCAAACTGGGCCGAGGCGAATCAGCGGCGTTTGTTGCTCAACGGCATCCTTTGGAGCGCCAAACTCGAGGTTCCAGC
>RGVM01000594.1 GCA_010027295.1 Chitinophagia bacterium | reverse complement strand
CGTGCTGATGAAATGCCTCGTCGGACTCTTCGAACCCGACGAGGGCAGTATCCTATACGACGGGCAGGACTTCACCGCCATGGACTCGCTCCGACGCAAGGCCATGCGCCAGCAGATAGGCATGCTCTTCCAGGGCTCAGCCCTCTTCGACAGCATGACCGTCGAACAGAACGTGATGTTCCCGCTCGACATGTTCGGGCGCATGACCCGGGGTGAGAAGCAGAAACGCGTCGATGAAGTGCTCGACCGGGTACGCCTCAACGGAGCCCACCGGAAGTATCCCGCCGAGATCAGCGGCGGTATGAAGAAGCGTGTCGGCATCGCACGAGCCATCGTCCTCAACCCAAAGTACCTCTTCTGCGACGAGCCCAACTCGGGCCTTGATCCGCAAACATCCCTCGTCATCGACCATCTCATCCGCGAGATCACCGTAGACTTCAACATCACCACCGTCGTCAACACCCACGACATGAACAGCGTCATGGAGATCGGCGACCGCATCCTCTACATGCACCAGGGCCTCAAGGAATGGGAGGGCTCCAACCAGGAGATCATCTTCAGTACCAACGAGAAGCTCAATGCCTTCATCTTCGCCTCCGAATTCCTGCGCGACGCCAAGGACATGCGCATGCTCGAACTGCGCGGCAAGATCCCCGACGACCGAGACATGGACCAGCTCCTACGCTGACATCTCCCCCTTTCAGGTTTCCTCATTGTTCCCCAAACGAGGGAATCGTGCATCAACGCGCGCTCCGCTGCGCCATAGCTTTGTATCGTCAATACAATCTTGAACCACAAAAACGCTAACCATGTCAAGACTCACGCTGAACAGACCATTCGGGCTGATGAGACCCGGCTTCATCGATGACTTCCTCACCCCCTTCTCCGATTGGTTCGGCGACGGCGACATGACGCCAGGCCTGCGCCTCAGAACCCCTGCCGTCAACATCACGGAGAATGACGACAGCTACCAGCTGCACCTCGCCGCCCCGGGCATGAAAAGATCCGATTTCAAAGTCGACATCGAAGGAGACACCCTCACCATCAGCTCCGAGAAGGAGTCCGAAACAGAGGAGAAGTCAAAGCAATACTCGCGCCGGGAGTACGGCTACACATCCTTCTCCCGCAGCTTCACCCTCCCCGATGACGTCAACCGAGATCGGATCGACGCACACTACGAAGACGGCATCCTAAGGCTGACCCTCCCTCGAAAAGAAGAGGCACGCCGCAAGGAGACAACAAAAGCCATCCCTGTGAAATGACCAATGAATCACGAGAAGCCCCGGCGGTTGCCGGGGCTTCTCCGCCCATCCCCGACCCGACCCGAACGACCCATACCGAAGAAAGGAATGAACAAGCTTTGCTAAACCTAAAACACAGAACCATGAAAAAACACCTACTCACCCTCTCAGCCATCCTCCTCGCCGCCCATACCTGGTCGCAAGTGCAGGTCGGCGTGAAGGGCGGACTCAACCTGGCACATGTCAGTACCAACCAGTCCATGATCGACAACCATAAAAAGACATGGGCAACCCTCCAGGGGGGAATCGTGTTCGACTTCTCCGCCTCCGACAACTTCAGCTTCCAGCCGCACATCCTTCTCCAGGGGAAGGGTACCCGTTGGGAGACTGACTCGATAAAAGCCAAATACCGATTCCTCTCGCTCGACATCCCGCTGAACCTGCTCTACCGCTCCAATGGCTTCTTCATCGGCGGTGGGCCCAACCTGGGATTCAATCTAGATGCAAGCTCCAAGATCGACGGTACCGTGACAGACATCGGCATCGGAAGCAACGACGAGGAAGTGAGGCGCTTCGACTTCGGCATCAACCTCATGGCCGGCTACCAGACGGAATCTG
>RGVM01000593.1 GCA_010027295.1 Chitinophagia bacterium | reverse complement strand
GGCATTCCAGCCTTGTGCCGTGATGTCGTGCGTGTTGCCTCCCTTGGTGATGATGCGTGCGCCGCCCTCTGCGTCCGTCATATGGCCGATGATGCTGATGTGCGGGTTGTCCTTTACCTTTTCATAGTCATCCTGACGGATGGTGAAGAGCAGTTCGTAGTCTTCCCCGCCGCTGAGTGCGCAGGCGGTGGGGTCTATCTGGAACTTGTAGGCGGCCAGGCGGCTGTCTTCGTGGATGGGGATCTTCTCCTCGTAGAGTAGGGAACCGACGCCGCTCTTTTCGCAGATATGGAGGATTTCGGAGCTGAGGCCGTCGCTGATGTCCATCATGGATGTCGGGAGGATGTCGTTCTTTTCGAAAAAACCGATGATGTCCTGTCTGGCTTCGGGTTTAAGAAGGCGACCGATGACATAGGATTCGTTCTCCAGGTCGGGCTGGATGCCGGGATGCTCGAGGAAGATCTTCTTTTCCCTTTCGAGGAACAGCAGGCCCAGATAGGCGGCGCCCAGGTCACCGGAGCAGCAGAGCAGGTCGCCTTTCCGGGCGGTGCTTCGTTTCACCGTTTTTTCAGGCAGGACTTCGCCGATTGCCGTGACGGCGATGATGAATCCTTTCTGGGAGGAGGAGGTGTCGCCGCCGATGAGGTCCACACCGTACTTGGTGCAGGCCATGAGGGCCCCTTCATAGAATTCCTCCAGGGCTTCAACGCTCAGTCGGTTGCTGATGCCGATGCCCAGGGTGACATGGGTGGGGGTGGCGTTCATGGCGTAGACATCGCTGAGGTTGACGACGATGCTCTTGTAGCCAAGGTGTTTGAGGGGGGTGTAGGCCAGGTCGAAGTGCACCCCTTCGATGAGGAGGTCGGTGGTGACGACGGTCTGTCGGCCGAAGTGGTCGATGACGGCTGCGTCGTCGCCCACCCCGAGGATGGTGGAGGCGTTCTGGAGTTCTATATTCTTCGTGAGGTGCTCGATGAGGCCGAACTCGCCGTAGGAGGACACTTCCGTTCGATGTTGCATACGGCAAAGGTACGCCAAGGCCGGCTACCCGTCCGGCGAGGGCGGGCCCGGAGTTGGTGCGTGAGGGCTTGCCCGAAAACCCGGACGGCTGGTGTGGGCAACGGCGTTATATTTACAGAACTCAACTGCAAAAAAAGAAAAGGGTATGGAGCCGAGGTCCATCTCACGCCTGGTTTCCCTGGATGCATTTCGGGGGTTCACCGTCGCCGCCATGATCATGGTGAACTATCCCGGCTCATGGGAGCATGTCTTTCCGACGCTGCGGCATACGGAATGGAACGGTCTGACCTTCACGGACCAGGTGGCGCCCTATTTCCTGTTCATCATCGGGGTGTCCATCACCCTGTCGCTCGGCGGCCACCGGCCGGGGACCGACAAATGGCGGATGTATCGCCGAATCCTCTGGCGCTCGTTGAAGATCTTCGCCATCGGCATGTTCCTCAATGCGATGCCGGCCTTCGATCTTGGCAACCTGAGATGGACGGGCACTTTGCATCGGATTGCGGTGGTCTTCGCCATTTCTGCGATACTGTTCCTGAACACGAGCGTCAGGCAACAGGCCTGGATCTGTGCCATATTACTGGTGGGGTATTGGCTGGCCATGACGGCGATCCCCACGCCGGGCGAGACGGGTGTGATGCTGGAGCCCGGCCGGAATCTGGCGGCCTGGGTGGACCGGCAGTATCTTCCCGGTCGGATGTGGCAGGGCACCTGGGACCCGGAGAGCCTCCTCAGCATCATCCCCTGCACGGCCACCTGCCTGACCGGCATCCTGGCGGGACATCTGCTGGCATTGGGTCTCGAGACCAGTGAGAAGCTGATCCGGCTGATGGTCGGAGG
>RGVM01000592.1 GCA_010027295.1 Chitinophagia bacterium | reverse complement strand
CCACCGGCATCCGGGAAGGCCGGTTCAAGGTGGCCGCCTACGCCGGGCTTAAGGCCATTGTGCTGCAGGGGGAGGGACTCCGGAAAGAACTCTCCAGTCTGGGAATCGCATCGCCCCTCCATGTCATGCCCAATAGCAAACCCCTGCCCCGGCTCTTCGGCGATGCCGGAAGATATGCCGAACCCGTGGTGCGCTTCCTCTTCCTGGGGCGCATCGCGGAACCCAAGGGTACGCTCACCGTCTTTGAGGCGCTGCGGCATCCGCTCCTGAGGGACAGGGCGGACCGCTTCTCGGTGGATTTCTACGGACGCATTGAGGAGGTGCATCGGGAGCGTTTCCTCGCCGAGTTGGGCATGTATGGCAACTGCGCCTACAAGGGATACATCGACGTCACCCACGATCCGGATCGCTCTTATGCCGCCTTCGCCGGATACCATGCGATGCTCTTCCCCACGCATTGGATGGGAGAGGGCTTCCCGGGTGTGGTGATAGACGCCTATGTGGCAGGGCTGCCGGTGATCGCTTCCGATTGGAACATGAACCGCGAGGTCGTGGAGGATGGCAAGACGGGCAGGATCATACCTCCGAAGGACGCGGCCGCCCTGGCCGCGGCAATGGCCACGGTCCTTGACGACCCCGAATCCTGGGCCCGCATGAGCGAAGACTGCCACCTGGCCGTCAGGGCCTACGATGCAGAGGAGGTGCTGTCAGGGCATCTGGAGCCGCTGCTTTGAGCGGTTGTCTCAGTCAAACAACCCCTTCAGAGGGATTCAAAGACGCTCCGTGCGAAAGCCTCCAGCGAGGGGTCTCGCGCCCCCATCAATAACAGCACGCAATCGCCTGTAAGGTGTGGGCGGACGGCATCGGCCAGCCGGGAACGGTCCTCCACGAAGAATGCCTGTGCGCCCATTGCCTGCAGGTCGCGGACCAGGTCGCCGGCGGAGATATCCTTCACTGCCGTGCCGCCGGCGTAGAATATCTCCGACATCCATATCTCGTCCTGTGGTCGGAGTACGGCGGCGATCTCACGGACGAAGTCGGCCCTCAGGAAACGGGTGGGGCCGTAGCCGTGGGGCTGCAGCCAGGCCACGACCTTTTCGGCGACGGGCTGGCAGGCCTGTATGGATCGGGCGCACTTGACGGGGTTGTGGGCATAGTCATCGACGACCCATGCCCCGCCCTTGCGACCCAGCACCTGGTGCCTGCGGTGGATGCCCTCATAGGACGCCAGGGCCTCGGAGCATGCTTCCAGGGAAACACCCGCCTGGTGGGCGGCGGCGGCGGCGGCCAGCGCGTTTTCCATGCTATGCCTTCCGATGGCCTGAAGGCGGAAAGGCGTGCCGTTGATGCGGAAGGTGATGGAGAATCCCTCCTGACGGAAGTCGGTGGCCAGATAGCATACCCCCTCCCCTGCCTCTAGGCCGAAATCGATACCCTGTCCAGATGAGAGGGAGGCCGAGAGGGGCTGACTGCGGTTCACCATGAAGCGCGCACTATGGGTGCGGAAGGTGCCGAAGACCTTGAGCAGTTCATCCACTTCCTTATGATCCTTGTCGATGTTGAGGAGAAGGCCCACCTCGGGGTGGTAGCGGACGATGGAGCCATCGCTCTCGTCAGCCTCTATGACGAGCCACTCGCCCTCGCCGACGAAGGCGTTGCCGATCCTGCCCTCACGGATGAGGCTCGTGAGTCCGGCGCCGCTGATGATCGAAGGGGATCGTCCTGCATGCCGCAGGATGTCGAACACCGTGGCGGTGGTGGTGCTCTTCCCGGAAGTGCCGCCGACCGCGATGGTGCGGTACCTGTCCGTCACAAGGGAGAGGAGTTCGCTCCGCTGCAAGACGGGTATGCCCATTTCCC
>RGVM01000591.1 GCA_010027295.1 Chitinophagia bacterium | reverse complement strand
GCGAGGCTGATCGCCGGGTTGGGCACGGGGCACGCCCAGGGGCTCTTGATACGCACGCTCAGATCGGCAAGAGGATGGTCGGACAGGCTGATTGGAAGCACCGGCCCTGAGGGTAGCGGCGCCGACGGATCACACTCAAAGTCGATCGTGAATGCGGGCGAATACTCGGCGACCGCGAGGGAAGTCGCGAAGACCTCCGGGTCGGGATCGCGCGTGTCGATGGTGAAGGAACCGGACTCTTCCGTGGTTTGCAGGGTCAGGGCACGGGCGACGGAGTCGAGGTCGCGCGTGTCGATCGTAAAGGAAACGGATGTTTCTGCTGTCGCCAAGGATGCAGCCTTGGTCAGTGAGTCAGGGTCGGTCGTGTCGATGGTAAAGTACCCCGACTCAGCGACCTTGCGGTCCTGATCGCCGGTGTAGTAAATGACCGCCCAAACGCTGGCAACCAGCGCCAGCGCGGCGACGGACCTCCACTTTCGGCGTCGTGACTGTTTCATCGTTTGGTCCGGTTTCAGAAAACCGGGAAACGCCTACCTTCCCCGAACGCAACGCAGGCCAACCGGGGTACGGTAGTGGTAGCCCGTCGTTACAGTTTGCACCTCCGTTGCGGGCATAGAATACTGGTCTGAGAAACTGCCGTAGTCCTGGTCTCCGCTCCAATAGCGATTTATTCCCTTCCCGAGATTTGGACCCTTCGAGTTATCATCACGAGCCTCGGCATACCCATACCAGCTACTGAACTCGCGGTCCCAGCACCATTCGCCGACGTTGCCGGCCATGTCGTAGAGGCCAAACCCATTTGGATTGTCCGGCCCTGGAGGGGTCTGGCTTCCGTTAAAATACCCCACCGGAGTCGTGGCATTCTCGCTGTTCATCAATGTTTCGAACGGGTCGTTGCTATCGGAGTAGTTGGCCATGCCCGGGTGAATGTTGTCCTCCCAGCCTCCGTAATAACTGGGCCATGGGAAGAAGCCCGATTCCTGTCCGCCGCGGTATGCTTTGCTCCATTCCGCGATAGTGGGCAGCCGGTAGCCATTCGCCTCCCAGGATACCCAGTTGTTATCTAACACCACCTGGCCGGTGCGATAGACCGTCGTCCGGGCGGCATTCGTGTAATAGACAGGTGTGATACCCTCCTTTTCACTGCGCGCGTTGCACCATTTCACCGCGTCATACCAACTGATGCCATTCACCGGATGATTCGACGCGTACGCGGTCCCAATATTGTCGAACTGATAGCCGTGCGTGATCGCCCACACGAAGACCTCATCCCAGAGCTGTTTGCTGACTTCCAGCTTATCCATGAAGAAGCCGCTGGTGTAAATTTGGCTATTATATCCGCCCCCATCGCCAAAACCGCCCGGGACAAAGGTCATGGTCACGTTCGGCGGTGTGATCGGCATGTCATCCACGATGATCCGGGCCTTGCCGCGAGTGGTGTAGCGGCGGTTCCAGTCCTGCCCGGCGTTCCAGACGATGTGTTTGTTCGTCCCCACTGCCACGCCCGCACCCACGTCCCCGGTGATCGAAAAGGTCGGCAGGGCAGAGGAGTAATCATAAAGTTGGATGGCGACGGTCACGGGATCATTCTCGGGATCGGTCACGTCGTAATAAACGTCGATCAGCTTGGTGCCCGCACGTTGCGAGGCGCGGATGTTGGAGACTTCGGGCGAGCCGCCGAGAGCCACCAATGAGACGAGGAACGTCAAAATGAGAGTGAGGGACTTCGAGGATTTCATAGGAAGAATAAGGGAGTGCTGCGGAGGGAGCGTGAACACACGAAGCCGGGGCGCTGGTGGATCGTTGCGGCGTGGCTCATGACGGTTTTTTCAACGCTCGTGAGTGTAGTTCTTCTGCCTG
>RGVM01000060.1 GCA_010027295.1 Chitinophagia bacterium | reverse complement strand
CGTCAAGGGCCTCAGTACCCCCCATCTTCTGCATGTCCTCGCTGAACTCCTCGTTGGCCACCCACAGCACGTCGTCGATCGTCACGATGCCCAGCATGATGCGGTTATCATCCACCACTGGAAGGGCCACCCGGTTCTCCCTCTTGAAGACGCGGTTGGCCGACTCCTGGTCGTCGTGCACATTGAGGGCGATATAGCGGCCGTCGAGCATGTCGTGGACCGGTCGGTCGGAGGGCGATACGAGGAACTCGCGGATCCGTACGTCGTCCACGAGCTGCCCCTGCCGGTTCACGACGTAGATGACGTCAAGGTTCTCGATGTCGCGCCCGTGCTTCCGGATGTGCTGCAGGACCTCCCGGACGGTCCAGTCGTCCTCCACTGCCAGGTAGTCGTTCGTCATCAGCCTGCCCACGCTCTCCTCGGGGTAGCCGAGCTGTGCCAGCGTGATCCGGCGCTCCTCCGGATTGAGGAGTTTGATGAGTTCTCGTACGGCCTCGTTGGGTAGTTCCTCCAGGAAGGCCGTCCGGTCGTCGGAGGGCAGCTCGTTGAGAAGCTCCGCCGTCTTCTGCGGGGGCAGATGTTGGATGATGTGCTTCTGGACGGAGAGGTCTAGGATCTTGAAGACGCCCGCGGCGCGTTGGATCTCCAGATGGCACATGATGAGTACCGCCGCATCCTCCTCCTCATTGGCCAACTCGGCTACGTCGCTGATGTTCTGGTCGTTGAGGAAGTCGGCCAGCCGCGACCTGTCGCTCTCCCTCGACAGTTCGTCGAAGGCCTCCCTGAGCCCCAGCGGCCGGACCTCGTTGCTCATGTGCTGGAATTTCCGCTAAATTAAACCTGATTCCCTAAAGCCCGTCATCTGCCATGAAGATCCTTCCCAGCCTCTACATCTCCCAGACACCCCACATGGGGCGCGGCGTCTTCACTGACCACCCCATAACGGCTGGCTCCATCGTGGAGATCTCGCCCGTGGTCGTCATGGATGCCGGGGCCAGGGCGCTGCTCGACCGCACGCCCCTTCACGATTACATCTTCGAATGGGGCGAGGACAGGACGCTCTGCTGCATGGCGCTCGGATACGTGCCCGTTTACAACCACGCATGCCCTTCGAACTGCGAATACGAGATGGACTACACCGAAATGACCATCACTGTGACAGCGATGCGCGGCATCCTGGCGGGAGAGGAGCTCACGATAAACTATAACGGCGATTTCGACGATGGGAGGCCCGTCTGGTTCCAGGATTTCAGCCACAAGTCCTGACATCGCAGGTATCCATTCAATCCCCGGGTGGGCTGTGGTTTTGCCCCGTACTATCTATCTTTGCGAGCATCATCAAATCCTGGCCCTGCATGCCCCCAACCGACGCCTTTCGCAGTCCCGACTACTTCCAGCTCGACGAACTGCTGACCGACGAGCACCGCCTCATCCGCGACACGGTCCGTGACTACGTCAAGCGCGAGATATCCCCCATCATCGAGGACCATGCGCAGCGAGCTGCATTCCCTGTGCATATCGTACGGCAGCTGGGCGAACTGGGCTGTTTCGGGCCTACCGTCCCCGTTGAGTACGGTGGTGGCGGACTCGATTATCTGAGTTACGGACTGATGATGCAGGAGCTGGAGCGGGGCGACAGTGGCGTGCGTTCCACCGCCTCCGTGCAGGGCTCGCTCGTAATGTATCCCATCCACGCCTTCGGTTCCCCGCCTCGCCAGTGGAGAATGGCTGGGATGCTTCGGACTCACAGAGCCTGATCACGGCAGCAATCCGGCCGGCATGGTGACGCATTTCCGCGAACAGGGCGATAATGTCGTACTGAACGGCGCCAAGATGTGGATCAGCAACGCACCATTCGCACAGGTGGCTGTCGTATGGGCGAGGGATGAGCAGGGTGAGATCCGCGGCCTCATCGTGGAAAGGGGTATGGAGGGCTTTACGACACCCGAGACACATGGCAAGTGGAGTCTTCGCGCCTCGGCGACCGGCGAGTTGGTGTTCGACAATGTCCGAGTGCCGAAAGAAAACATCCTCCCCGGTGTCCGGGGTATGAAAGGCCCGCTGAGCTGTCTGAACAAGGCCCGCTTCGGGATCGCCTGGGGTACGGTCGGAGCCGCCATGGACTGTTACGACACGGCATTGCGCTACTCCCTGCAGCGTGTGCAGTTCGACAGGCCCATTGGAGGCTTCCAGCTCCAGCAGAAGAAGCTTGCCGAGATGCTCACCGAGATCACCAAGGCGCAATTGCTGAACTGGCGTCTCGCTGTCCTGATGGATGCCGGCAAGGCCACGCCCGCCCAGATTAGCATGGCCAAGCGTAATGGCTGCCAGACGGCCCAGCAGGCCGCCCGTGAGGCCCGGCAGGTGCTCGGCGGCATGGGCATCACCGGCGAGTATTCGATCATGCGGCACATGATGAACCTGGAGAGCGTCGTCACCTACGAAGGCACCCACGACATCCATCTGCTCATCACGGGCCTCGACATCACGGGCCTCAATGCCTTCAAGTGACCGGATGCAGACCCGTCCCCGCCTTCAAGGCTCCATCGTCTTTCTCACCGGTTTCATGGCTTCCGGTAAGACCCATTTCGGTCGCAGGCTCGCCGAGGTGCTCTCTGTTCCCTTTCGAGATCTGGACGAGGTGCTGGAGCACGAACAGGGGAAATCCATATCTTCCATTTTCCGTGACGATGGCGAAGAATTCTTCCGCATACTTGAAAGAGAGGCTCTGGAGAGGCTTGTCGCATCCATACGCGCCTCCGGCTCCGGTACGGGTGCCGTGGTGGCTACCGGGGGAGGAGCGGCATGCCATGACGACAACATGGCCTGGATGAACGGGCAGGGTGTTACGGTATGGCTGAATCCGCCCTTCGCGGTGCTCCTGGCCCGGCTTTCCTCCGAGACAGTGAAACGTCCGCTGGTGAGCGGTCTCACGGGTGATGTACTCGAGGCGGCCGTGCGTCAAAGGTTGGATACCCGGGAGCCATACTACCGAATGGCTCAAATTCATATCCCGGAAGCGGACCCCGATCCCGCACATTGGCTCACATAACCCTGAATACGACCCATATGCACAAGAATCGTCTGTATGTGAAAATCGCAGGTATCTTTGGCGCACTGGCGGTAGCCGTCGGTGCCTTCGGCGCCCATCTGCTCAAGGAGCAAATGACGCCTGAAATCAACACCGTCTGGCAGATGGCTGTCAACTACCAGTTTTACCATGCGCTTGCCCTTCTCTGTATCGGCATCCTGTACAAGCGCTACCATAGCCGCAGCCTGGTGAACGCAGCCGGTTTCATGATTGCAGGTACCTTGCTCTTCAGCGGATCACTATACACATCAGCCTTGCTCACCATGTCCGGACAGCCCGGACTGGGCATGTTCGCCTTCATCACACCCATCGGAGGAGCTTGCCTGATACTGGGGTGGATATGCCTCGTCATTTCCGTGCCGGGCAATCTCTTGAGGCTCGAGACGGAGAGGGAGGAGGAGTGACCAACCATTCCGGTCCGATGGCACCGCACGGACGGCATCTTGCACCCACAAACCGATTACCTTTGTGCTGCAGACTGAAGCCCTGACGCATGCCCGAACGGAAAGGAAGGAGGAAGCAGGCCGCGGAGCCCCCGTTGACAGCCGAAAAAGAGCCCGAAGCAGCTCTGGGCCAGATGGTTCGTGACAAGAGGACGCATAAGATCGTGGGGGCATCCCTGATTTTCCTCTCTTTCTTCCTGGTCGTAGCCATATGCTCCCATTTATTCAACTGGCAGAAGGACCAAGACGTGGTGCGACAGCTGGGAATGCGCATCCTGCTGCCCAATGCGCGGGAGATCGGCAATATGCTCGGAACCTTTGGCGCATTCGTTTCTCATTTGCTCGTATATGAGGGCTTCGGCATAGCCTCCATCCTGTTCGCCGGCTGGTCGGGTTGCATCGGTGTGAACCTACTGCTGGGTTATGCGTATTTCCCTATCCGAAGGGTCGTGTTACGGACCGGACTTATCATCCTCTGGCTCAGCATCTGCCTTTCGCTGACGGTGCCCGGAACCGGCTTTCACTGGGGCGGAGAACTGGGAGATGCCATGTGTATGTGGCTGGAGGGGGTGGCTGGCTTTCTCGGTACAGCCACCCTGCTCCTGCTGATAGGGCTTTGTATCATTATCTGGCAATTTGATCCCGACTTCACCGCCATCCGTATGCCATCGTTCCGAGAAAGTCGGACGGAGGCTTCCGATGAAGCTGCTGTTGCTACGCCCCCTGTCGCCCCGGATTCTGCGGAGGTATCCCCAATCGCAGCCGATATGGAAGGCAAAGGGCTGCGTCCTGTCCCATCCGGTGTGAAACTCCGCATCGTTGCTTCCGAGCCGGAACCCGATGAGGGCTTGACCCTGGTGGAGCATCCTGGGCCTGAGTCAAACGCATCAAGCCTCAAGCCCGTGCCGGATCCCTATCTCGTACCCTTGGCCCCGACAAGTGAGCCGACGGTTCAGCCTGCCACACCAACAGGCAAGCGTCCAAGCGAGGCGGAGGCTTCCCGTTCCACGGAACAGCTGGCCCTTCGGATCAATAACCCCATTGACAACCCCGTTGACCCTGTTCCGGATGCCCGAGACAAAGTGGCCCAGTTGCCGCCCTATGACCCTGTACTCGACCTTCGGAACTACCGCTATCCCACCCTCGACCTGCTCGAACAATATGCGGGGGAAAGGGTCATGACGGACGCCGTTGAACTCAATGCCAACAAGGTACAGATAGAGCGGACGCTTGAGAACTACTCCATCGCCATCAAGGACATATCCGCGACGGTGGGTCCAACTGTCACCCTTTATGAAGTTGTGCCCGCCGATGGGGTACGCATCGCCCGCATCCGCAACCTGGAGGACGATATCGCCCTGAGCCTCGCCGCCCTGGGTATCCGCATCATCGCCCCGATACCCGGCAAGGGCGCCATCGGCATCGAAGTGCCCAATGTGAAGAAGAGTATCGTCGGGATGCGAAGCCTGCTGGCATCTGATAAGTTTCAGAACAGCCGCCATGCACTGCCCATCGCCCTCGGTAAAACAATCGACAATGAACTCTTCATTGTGGACCTGGCGACGATGCCACACCTGCTCATGGCAGGCGCCACCGGACAGGGCAAATCGGTCGGCATCAATGCCGTTCTTACCTCCCTACTATACAAAAAGCATCCCTCCCAGCTCAAGTTCGTCCTGGTGGATCCCAAGAAGGTCGAGCTCAGCCTGTACACCACCATCGAGAAGCATTTCCTCGCCAAGCTGCCCGGGGAGGAGGACGCCATCATCACTGACACTCGTAAGGTCGTCAACACCCTCAACGCCCTCTGCATTGAGATGGACACACGCTACGACCTCCTCAAGGAAGCGGGCTGCCGCAATATCCGGGAATACAACGAGAAGTTCGTCAACCGAAGGCTCAACCCTCAGAAGGGCCACCAGTTCCTGCCGTTCATAGTGCTCGTCATCGACGAGTTCGCCGACCTCATCATGACGGCCGGGAAGGAGATAGAAATGCCGATCGCCCGCCTCGCCCAGCTCGCAAGGGCCGTCGGCATCCATCTGGTCATAGCCACGCAGCGCCCGTCCGTCAACATTATCACCGGCACCATCAAGGCCAACTTCCCGGCCCGCATCGCCTTCAAGGTCTCGTCGCGCGTCGACAGCCGTACCATCCTCGACACGGGCGGAGCCGAGCAACTCATCGGACGGGGCGACATGCTAGTGTCCTACAACGGAGAACTGACCCGTGTCCAGTGCGTTTTCGTCGACACACCCGAGGTGGAGCGACTTGTTGACTTCATCGGCGCGCAACAAGGCTACCCACAGGCATTCCTTCTGCCGGAATACGTCGATGAGAAGGAGATGGAGGGACGCGAGGTCGACCTCGGAGACCGGGATTCCTATTTTGAAGAGGCCGCCCGTCTGATCGTTCAGAACAACATGGGTTCTACCTCTCTCCTCCAGCGGCGGCTCAAGCTGGGATATAATCGGGCGGGACGACTTATGGACCAGTTGGAGGCCGCCGGTATCGTGGGTCCAAACCTCGGCAGCAAGGCGAGAGAGGTCCTTTTCCGCTCCGAGTCGGAACTAGAGGCATACCTAGAGACCCTTCGATAGCACCCCCTTGCAGCTGCTGGGAATGAGGTATCTTTACGCCCGGTGCGTCAAGACCCGGAAAAGACCATGAAGCGCAATATCATAGCCAGCCTCATCCTTGCCATGGCCGTCTGCCAGGCAGCCGCCCAGCCCACCAAAGGTTCCCTCGGGAAGAGCGATCCCGACGCGAAAAAGATTCTGGACGCCGTCAGCGCCAAGTTTAAGACCTACAAGGCCGTGAACGCCCCCTTCACCCTAAAGATCGCAAACGCGGCCGGCAAGGAGCAGGGCAGCAAGTCGGGTACCGTTCAGATGAAAGGGGTCAAGTATAAGATCAGCCTCGACGGACAAGAGATATTCTGCGACGGAAAGACAGTATGGACCTTCGATAAGGGCGCCAACGAAGTACAGATATCCAACCTCGACAAGGGCAGTGGCAGCATCACCCCACAAAAGCTCTTCACCAACTTCTACGACAAGGACTTCCTGTACAAACTCAACGAGGAGAAGAAGGTCGGTGCCAAGATAATCCAATACATTGAACTCACACCCATCGACAAGTCAAAGCCTTTCTTCAAAGTCATCGTCGAGGTCGACAAGTCGGCGAAGAACCTCGTAGCCACCACTGTCTTCGAGAAAAGCGGGAATCGCTACACCTATTCGGTGGGAAGCATGAAGACGAGCGCCGACATCCCCGATGCCGCATTCATATTCGATCCCAAGAAGTATCCGGGTGTCGAGGTCATCGACCTCCGCTAGATGTCTCCATCCCCCCAGCGATAGGTTTTGACGTCCAGTCCCGCCAGATCCAGCACCCTGTCCACGACCGTTGCGACAGCCTCTTCCAAGGTCACAGGTCTGCTGTAGAAAGATGGTGTCGCAGGACAGACAATGGCACCAGCCATTGTCACGGCCTCCATATTGCGAATATGTATGAGGTTGTACGGGGCTTCCCGCAACAGTAAGATGAGCCGGCGGCGTTCCTTCAGCATCACATCGGCCGCGCGGGTGATCAGGTCGTTGGAGATGCCCCCAGCGATGCGGCCCAGGGTGCCCATCGAGCAGGGCGCGACGATCATGGTATCGAAGCGGCCCGACCCCGAGGCGAAGGGTGCACCGAAGTCGTTCCTGTCATAGATGCGGAAGGGAAGGCGTTCGTATCCGTCATCCCCCAGTTCGGTCCGCCAAACGTCACGGGCATTGTCCGACATCACGAGTGCAGCCCTGTCCTCTTCCCCAAGACAGGCCGACAATTTCTGCGCCAGCATCCTGAAGTAGATGGCACCGCTCGCACCGGTGGCCGCCAACACAATCCTCCTCGTCCCCATGGGAAAGTGATTTTTCTGTTCACTATTACAACCGAGCCGGAACAAGGTTAAGCCCCTGGGCGCTGGTTCCGATTTTTTTTTAAGGAACTGCCTTTGTATATCAGCATGTTAGGCCCTTCTTTCGGAATGAAGGGCGAGGTTTCGCAATAATGCGGATACAGGACTCGTTATAGCCTTGGTTTTTCATAGGATATTGGATTACAAACAGGGCTGGATGTCTATCCGGCCCTCGATTTTTTTGCCATCAAAGAAAAGAAAAAGCCGCTGTCACGGGTGGCAGCGGCTTTGGTGTCTTGATTCGATGCAGGGCCGTCAGTGTCCCGCCATCTCGGGTATCTCTTCCACCCGGTACTCTCCGGCGTCCAGTTTGCGCTTGGTGGCGTCGAATGCCTCCAAGGTCAGTCGGATATCCTCATCGGTATGTACCGCCGTGGGGATCAGCCTGTAGATGATATGCCCCTTGGGTATCACGGGATACACTACTATGGAGCAGAAGATGTTGTAGTTCTCGCGGAGGTCCATTACCATGGCGGTGGCTTCCTCTACTCCGCCCTTCATGTAGATGGGCGTGACGACGGAGTCGGTCTTGCCGATGTCGAAACCCCTCGACTTAAGACCGTTCTGTAGTTTGGTGGCCACGTCCCAGAGCCTGTCCTTCAGTTCGGGGTGGTTGCGGAGCAGCTCCAGGCGCTTGAGGTTGCCGATGACAAGAGGCATCGGGAGCGACTTGGCGAAGATCTGGCTGCGGATGTTGTAGCGTACGTAGTCGAGAATATTCTTCGGGCCTGCGACGAACGCGCCGATGCTGGCCATCGACTTGGCGAATGTCGAGAAGTAGAGGTCGATCTCATCCTGTACACCCTGTTCTTCACCGGCACCTGCGCCGGTACGGCCAAGGGTTCCGAAGCCATGGGCGTCGTCTACCAGCAGGCGGAAGTCGAATTTCGGCCTGAGGGCCGCTATCTCCTTCAATTTCCCCTGGTCGCCGGCCATGCCGAAGACACCCTCGGTGATGAGGAGGATTCCGCCCCGGCCCTGCTTGTCGATCAGCGCCTGGGCCCTCGTCAACTGCTTTTCGCAGTCGTCCACGTCGTTATGCTTGAAGACGAAACGCTGGCCTGGATGCAGGCGGAGTCCGTCGATGATACAGGCGTGGCTTTCGGCGTCGTAAACAATGACGTCGTGACGGCTGCAAAGCACGTCGATGAGGCTCATGATGCCCTGGTAGCCGAAGTTGAATAGGATGGCGTCCTCCTTGTGGACGAAGGCCGCGAGCTCGCGCTCCAACCGCTCGTGGTGGTTGCTGTTGCCGCTCATCATGCGCGCGCCCATCGGGTAGGCGAGACCCCACTCCGTGGATGCATCGGCATCGGCCTTGCGTACCTCCGGGTGGTTGGCCAGTCCGAGGTAGTTGTTGAGGCTCCAGACGATCTTCTCCCTGCCCCTGAAATCCATCCGGCTTCCGATGGGGCCATCCAGCTTGGGGAACGCGAAATAACCGTGAGCCCGCTCCCGATGCTGCCCGATCGGTCCATAGTTCTGTATGAGCCTTTCAAAAATATCTCCCATGGTATCTGAATTGACACGCAAAATTACAAAAAAAAGGGGAAGGCCGTTGCCGCCAGAGGGACCGCATGGTTGCGTCAGGTTGAAAAAATGAGCTGCCAGCCTTCGGCGTAGACCTCCTGCTACGGCACAGACCTCTACACTTGCGGAGGCCTTTTCTGTGAAAAAAAGGAATCCGGCTCGACGACAGTCCGACGATGATACGGTTCTCACCCCTCGTAGTTCTTAAAACCGGAGGGAGTTCTCAAAACCCCCCGTAGTTCTCAAAACCCGGGGGAGTTCTCAGAACCCCCGGTGGTTCTCAAAACCCCCGGTGGTTCTCAAAACCGGGGGGGCTTCTTCCGTGGATCGGTTACCTGGATGGAGTTTCCCCCCTCCTGATTGTCCGTGCGCCGACCGGGTTCGATGCCCAGGCAAACGGATGTGAGGCGAAGGCTTTCTATTTTTTCTCACTTCGGAATGTGGATGGACCGCGCATTACATTTGTATACAATCCGATCCAACATGAACCGTCTTTTGAAGCTCTTCCTGCCAGTCATCGTCTTGGCATCCACTGTCTGCGCACAGCCGAACGGCAAGACCATCGCCAGCCCCAAGCTCGTTGTGGGCATCATGGTCGACCAGATGCGGTGGGACTTCCTCTATCGCTTCCACGACCGCTACGGGGAAGACGGGTTGAAGCGCATGCTGCGCGAAGGCTTCACCTGCGAAAACACCTTCATACCGTATGCTCAGACGGTCAC
>RGVM01000590.1 GCA_010027295.1 Chitinophagia bacterium | reverse complement strand
GTTGGCCACCCGCGCCTCGATCTCGGCCGGATCCGCCGCGATCGGCGTCAGGTAGGCATAGCCGTTGAGAATCCGCAGGGCGATGCCATTCGCGGGCGGCACCTGCAGGTGCCGGGAGTTGTACTGGGACAGGGATGCCAGGGCGAACTCGAAGAAGGTGGCATCCCAGGGGGTGAGGACCTTGGGCCAGTGGACGCCGTCCTGGAACCAGAACATGCTGTCCTCGTACTCACGCCTAGCCTCGCTGAACAGCGAGGAGTAGACGTACATTTCCTGCCAGCCTTCAGCCCCTTCCGGTGTCTGGATCTCGAAGGGGCTGGGAAAGCGATCAGCCATGTGAACTCCCTCAGGTGGAACGTGATGGTCATCGGCGCTGGCTGCGCACGATGGCGATGCTGGGTAACGCCGATATTCAGTTATGACTCAGGTGTCTGGTGTCGCTAGTTTCCTGGCGACGAGCTTGTTCGGGTGTGCAATGGGTTCATCAGGGTGGACACGATGCTCGACATCATGTCCGCACCTGCCACCGGCGACTTCGGTGCTTCCTTCTTGGACCAGACCGTCTCCGGACGCGACTGCAGGAGGACGACATTGTGTTCCTCCGGCAGATCGGCATCCACTGCCCATTCGATGTCCTGCGGGCAGCCGTAGTGCTTCTCCGCGGTGCGAGCCAGCCGGGCAATGGCCTTCAACTGGGCATCGGTCAGGCAGGGGGCCGACCCTCGTTCATCGTCCAGGGGAACCTTCACCACACCGTCGTGGTCCGACAGGGTGAACTCGACCTCCTTGCGTGAGACCTTGCGCTTGGTGATCTCGAAGAGGACCTTGTCGATGAGGTAGTTGTCCGGGGTGATCTCTCCGGACACCACGCCCTCGCCGAAGCCCCAGGCGGCATCGACTGCGATCACCGAGCGGTCGCCATCCGCAGGATTCAAGGTGAATGCCACACCAGCGGCGATGGGCCGGACCATCTTCTGCACGACCACCGCCATCTCCACCGAGCGGTGCTCATAGCCCATCTCGACGCGATAGCAGGTCGCCCGATCGGTGAACAGGGAAGCCCAGCACCGTCGGACCGCATCCACCACGGCATCCGCACCACGCACCCATAAATATGTGTCGTGCTCACCGGCGAAGGAGGCGTCCGGTGAGTCCTCGCTGGTCGCCGAGGAGCGCACGGCCACCGGTACATCGGTGACCCCACTGCGCTGGGAGAGTTCCTGATAGGCATGTCGCAGGGACTGCTCGACCTGCGGATCCATCGGCATGGCACTGATGGCCTCCCGGATCGCGGCGCAGCGCTCGCTCACCATCGCCGTGTCCCTGACGTCAAGGCCGTAGAGCAGCCGACCCAGGGTCGCATCGAGATCGGCCGCATCCCGACTGCTGCGAAATGACTCGGTGGTCAGGGCGAAGCCGATCGGTACCGGTAGACCGGCGCCGGTCATCTCACCCAGGCTCGCCGCCTTGCCGCCTACCTCGGGCTTCATCCCGACCCAGTAGCTCTCGAACCACATGATGCTGCTCAACGTGACTCCTCCCTCAGGGTCGCCGGCAGGGCGCGACCGGATAGGCCCTCCCACCAGTCCGGCAGCAGGTCCAGGTCCGGTACCTGCACCTCCTGGACGCGATTGCGATAGGCGATGAAGGCCGACCCCTCCTCGGTGAGCCGGACGATGACCTCTTCAGTGTTGTACGGCTCCCCTGGGTCGTAGCCGAAGGCGCTGATGGCGAAGACCCGGATCGGCCCGGAGTGGGTGCCGACGATGATCCGATCCCCCGGATGCTCCTGGCGGATACGCAGGATCCCGGCCCAGAAGCGCCTAACTGTTGCCGAGGGCGGCTCGAAGTTGAGCATCG
>RGVM01000589.1 GCA_010027295.1 Chitinophagia bacterium | reverse complement strand
CGGCCTGAGGAAGACGATCTAGTTCTTCGAGACGTTCTTGCGGTACCTGGGGTCGGCCGAAAGCTTCTTCCATTCGGGGTCGTCGCGGAAGGCCTGCCAGTGGGCCTCCCTGTCGGCCCTGTCCTCGAAGCAGGTCATGTACATGAGGTTGGGCATCTTGGCACCGGCCACCACCTCCCCGTAGAAGGCGGCGTTGAACCCGAGCCTGTCGAAGAGCGGGATCTCACCGCCTTCGTTGAACATCTCCACCTTGTTCCAGTAGAGCCGCTCGTTGGGACTCTCGTAACTGCGGAGCTCATAGACGCGCTGCTCCCTTGGGCCTTTCAGCGCGGGGGGGCGCACCTGCCGGAAGAGCCGGAACGACCGCATGAGGACCGTCTCCTTGCGCGTGTAGGGAGGAGGGGTGGGCAGCGTGTCGAGGAATGGCCGGGCATCCTCGAGGTAGACCTTGTCGGCCATGACGGCCGCTTCCACGTCCATCAGCTTCCGGAGCGAGGAATACGCGGCGAGGAGGTAGGTCTGGCGTGTCTTGGACGTGTCGTTGGACAGGGCGTGGAAGACGCCTACGTTCCGGAGGCCCTGACGGTGGAGGGCGGGCAGTACGCAGGTGGACAGGTAGGTGTCGAGCCGGCGTCCCTGCTCCTCGGTGGTATGGTGGTAGATGCGCAGTTCCAGGATCGGGGGTTCGGTCTTGGCAGCCTGAGCGCCCGCGAGGGCGGGGAGCAGGAGGAGGGATAGGAGAATGGGTCTCATGTGTGCGTGGTTGCGGATGACGTGGGAGGGTTATTGTTGCGGGGGTGGCTTATTTCAGGGATGCGAGGTCTATCACGAAGCGGTAACGGACGTCGGAGCGGAGCATGCGGGCATAGGCCTCGTTGATGTAGGACATGGGTATGGTCTCCACCTCGCAGTCGATGCCGTGTAGCCCGCAGTGGTCGAGCATCTCCTGTGTCTCGCGGATGCCCCCGATGAGCGAGCCGGAGAGGCTGCGTCGCTGTCCGACGAGGATGTTGGCGCGCACGGGGATGGCTTCGGGCGGTATGCCCACCAGCGTCATGTTGCCGTGCAGGCGCAGCAGCTGCAGGTAGCGGTTGTAGTCGTGCGGGGCGGAGACGGTGTTGAGGATGAAGTCGAAGCGGTTCTTTGCGGCCTTCATGGCGGCATCGTCGGAGGAGAGCTTGGAAGGGCTCTGGCTGATGACGGTCACCTCGGCACCGAAGGAAGCGGCGAACTTGAGGCCCATGTGTCCCAGTCCCCCGAGACCCATCACGGCCACGCGCATGCCGGGACCCACCTTCCAATGTCGGAGCGGCGACCATGTCGTGATGCCGGCGCAGAGCAGGGGCGCTGCCCTGTCGGGCGCCAGGTTGCCGGGTATGCGGAGCACATAGTGCTCATCGGCCACGATGCGCGTCGAGTAGCCGCCATGGGTGCGTTCGCCGGAGCCGCGCTCTTGGCTGTTGTATGTCCAGCTGATGCCGCCCTCGCAGTACGACTCCTCGCCGGCCCGGCAGTTGGGGCAGGTGCGGCAGGTGTCGGTGAAGCAGCCCACGCCGACGAGGTCGCCCGCCTGGTGGCGGGTGACATGGCTGCCGGTCCGCACCACGCGTCCTATGATCTCGTGACCCGGCACGACGGGGTAGGTGGTGCCGCCCCATTCGTTGCGGGCGGTGTGGAGGTCGGAGTGGCAGACGCCGCAGAAGAGGATGTCGATGTCGACGTCGTGCGGGCCCGGCTCGCGGCGGGTCACAGTGAAGGGTGCCAGTGCGGCATCCGGGGCCTGGGCGGCGTAGGCGGGTGTGGGCATGCGGGGGATGTTTCCCGGCAAAGGTAGGGCATGCCGGGCAGCCGGGGCCATGCTCCGGGTCCGTGGAGCTGCGGTGGGCGGTC
>RGVM01000588.1 GCA_010027295.1 Chitinophagia bacterium | reverse complement strand
TCCAGGATTTCCTCCACAGGGCCTTCGCCCACGCCTTTGAGGGCGGAGAGCCCGAAGCGGATACAGCCCTCTTTGTTGACGGAGAAGTCGGAGGCGCTTTCGTTGATGTGGGGCCCCAGCACTTTGATGCCCATCCGGCGGCATTCATCGAGGAAGAAGGTCAGGTCGGTGATGTTGCTCTTGTTGTGGGTCAGCACGGCGGCCATGAACTCGGCCGGGTAGTGCGCTTTGAGGTAGGCCGTCTGGAACGCTACGAAGGCATAGCAAGTAGAGTGGGATTTGTTGAAGGCATAGGAGGCGAAAGCTTCCCAGTCTTTCCAGATTTTTTCCAGTTTGTCTTTCGGGTGCTTATTTTTCGAACCCCCTTCGAGGAATTTGGGCCAAAGGGCGTCCAGTTCGGCTTTTAGTTTTTTCCCCATGGCCTTGCGCAGCTTATCGGCCTGGCCTTTGGTGAAGCTGGCTAATTTCTGGGACAGCAGCATGACCTGTTCCTGATAGACGGTTACCCCGTAGGTATCTTTGAGGTATTCCTCCATATCGGGGAGGTCGTAGGTGATGGGTTCGCGGCCGTGTTTGCGGGCGATGAAGTTGGGGATATAGTCCAGGGGCCCCGGGCGGTAGAGGGCGTTCATGGCGATGAGGTCCTCAAACGTGGTGGGGGCGAGTTCTTTGAGGTACTTTTGCATCCCCGAGCTTTCGTACTGAAAGATACCGACTGTTTCGCCGCGTTGAAAGAGCTGGTAGGTTTTTTCGTCTTCGAGGGGTACCTCGTCGGGGTCGAGTTCGACGTGCTGGTTTTCTTTGACCATGCGCACGGCGTCTTTGATGATGGTGAGGGTTTTGAGGCCCAGGAAGTCCATTTTGAGAAGCCCCGCGGTCTCTGCCACGCTGTTGTCGAACTGGGTGATGAGCATGTCCGACTCCTTGTCTATCTTGACGGGTACGTAGCGCGTGATTTCGTCGGGGGTGATGACGACGCCGCAGGCGTGGATACCGGTGTTGCGCACCGAGCCTTCGAGGCGGCGGGCGGTCTGGATCATTTTTCCGATTTCGGTATCGCCGTCGGCCAGGCTTCGGAACTGATAGGCTTTTTCGAGTTCGTCGCCGTTGAGGTCGTCTTTGATTTTGGGGTCCACATCGCCGTCGGCTAAGATGTTGGCGAGGGAGGCTTTGAGGTGGGAGGGGAAGGTCTTGGCCACGCGGTCCACTTCCGGCAGGGGGATGTCCATGACCCGGCCTACGTCGCGGAGGGAGGATTTAGCGGCCATGGTGCCGTAGGTTACGATCTGGGCAACCTGGTTCCTGCCGTATTTTTGGATGACGTAGTCAATCACCTTATCGCGGCCCACGTCGTCGAAATCTATGTCAATATCGGGCATGGAGACCCGTTCGGGGTTGAGGAAGCGCTCGAAGAGGAGGTCGTAGCGGATGGGGTCCACGTTGGTGATGCCGATGCAATAGGCCACGGCCGAGCCGGCGGCAGAGCCCCGGCCCGGCCCTACGGAGACGCCCATTTTGCGGGCGGTGGAGGTGAAGTCCTGCACGATGAGGAAATAGCCGGGGTAGCCGGACTGCCGGATGACCTCTAATTCGAAGTTGAGGCGCTCTTCGATTTCGCGGGTCAGGGAACCGTAGCGTTTGCGGGCCCCCTCGAAGGTGAGGTGCCGCAGGTATTCATCCTGGGAGGAGAAGCCCGGGGGCAGCGGGAACGCCGGTAACAGGACATCGCGGGCGAGGTCCAGGGATTCCACTTTGTCGAAAATTTCGAGGGTGGTATCCACGGCGTGAGGGACGTCGAAGAAGAGGCGGTTCATCTCTTCCTGGGTCTTGAAGTAGAAATCGGAGCTGGGAAACTTGAAGCGGTCCCGGTCGTCGAGGTGGGTACCTGTG
>RGVM01000587.1 GCA_010027295.1 Chitinophagia bacterium | reverse complement strand
CTGGGGCTACAAGGCGGCGAAGCCCTCGCATTCCAGGTTCCTCGACCACTTCCAGATGATCGGCACGCGCGACTTCTCCGCCTTCCTCACCGTGCCCGACTGCATCGGGTTCATGGCGGAGCACGACTGGCCGAGCGTTTCGGCGGGCTGCAGAAGCCTGCTGATGTCTAACGCCCGGCGCTTTTTTAACCTTCTGGACTCCGACCCATTGAGCCCCTTGACGGAGGAATGGATTGGGCAGATGATCAGCATCCCCATCCGCACGTCTGACCCCGAGGGACTGCAACGAAGGCTGTTCACAGAGCACCGGATAGAAGTGCCCCTCATGCGACAGGAGGCCGACGTCTATCTGCGCTACTCCGTACAGGCCTTCAACACACAGGAGGACCTGGACGCGCTCTACGAGGCGCTGCTCGAAAACAGGACGTCCTTCGGGACCCGTGGATGAACGGGCCGCGAAGGACGTCCTGAATAGGGATACATTACCGGTCTAGTAGCCGGGGTTCTGAACGAGTTTGGGATTCGCCGTAATGGCCGTCTGGGGGATTGGGAAAATCCTCTTCGCAGGGTTGTTGTCCGTCTTGAAGGCCCATCTGTCCTCATATTTCCCGAAACGGATGGCATCGTTCCTGCGCCAGGTCTCCCATGCCAGTTCGCGGGCCCTCTCGGCGTATATGCTGTCCAGGGTGATGTTGGTCCATGCGGGGGAGGTCGTGCGCTGAGCCCGCAACGAGTTCACGAGAGAGAGTGCCGTCTGGCCCTGGGTGGGACTGCCGCCGCGGAGGATAGCCTCCGCCTTTTGCAGCACGATGTCTGAGTAGCGGAACAGGGGCACGTCGTTGTTCTGGTTGCGGCTGGCGGTATTCGTCCAGTCGGGGTAGAACTTGATGTTGCGCGAACCCATGTTCCATGCGATCTCGTCGTTGCCGCAGTCGAAGGTGGCGGGGTTCTGCCGGAGGACGGCCATTGGGGAGAGCTCCAGGTGGTAGGTCACGGCCGCGCCCCCGTCGGCGGCGGTGTAGAACTGATCGTAACCCTTCTTGGTGGTGCGGACAAGGATGGGGCTTCCGTCCTGCCAGTACTGCTTTCCACTGAGCCACTGCTGATTTCGGACGTCGTTGGCGTCCCAGAAATAGGCCAGGTACTCCAGCGTCGTCATTCGTGGGCCGCTGGGCTTGTTGTGGACGAGCCCGTTGCCGGATGTGAGATTGATGACAGGGTTGAGGTTGGTGCCCGGCGTCGAACCCGAGTAGAGGTAACGTATGCCGAGGTTCCGATTTAGGTCGTAACGGGCGTAGAACTGGTAGCCACTGGATGTCGCAGGGTCGAAGGGGATGACGAAGATGAACTCCTTGTTGGAGGGACCGTTCTGCGGGTAGAACATCCTAAGGTAGGTGGTACGGGGCTCGAAGGCGTAGAGGCTGCCCCCACCGGCGTTCATGACGCTGTCGCAGGCGGCGATGGCATCGTTCCAGCGGGGTGTACCGGCGTAGACATTGGCGTTCAGATAGAGCTTGGCGAGCATGGCATAGGCCGAGTAGCGGTTGGGCTTTCCGTACATGGCGCCTCCACCCTGAGGTGTCAGGTTGGGGATGGCGGCCTTGAGTTCGGACTCGACGAAGTTGAAGACCTGTGCCCGTGGGGAGTTGGCGTTGGGCTCCTTGGCGCCGTAGACCGTGTCGATGGGGATGTTTCCGAACATGTCCATCATCAGGAAATAGGCCAGGGCCCGCATGGTCTGCATCTCGGCGATGCTCTGACGCTTGGCCTGTCCTTCGGGCGCACTGCGCAGGATGTAGAGGATCTGGTTGCTGATGCCGATCATGTTGGACAGATAGGACCAGTTGCCGTTGATCAGGGCGTTATCCTTGGTGTAGGTGTGATAGTGGAGCTCCATGAAACGGCCGCCGTCGAACCAGTT
>RGVM01000586.1 GCA_010027295.1 Chitinophagia bacterium | reverse complement strand
TGCTGCTGAACCGGACGACCGGCACCTCCCTCCCACTGCTCCTGGTGGCGGTGAACCTGCCCTTCATCGTGATGGCCTATGTGCAGCTGGGGGCGGGCTTCATGTGGAAGACGCTCTTTGCCATCCTGGGACTGGCAGCCGCCGTGGCCCTTGTGCCCTATCCCGTCATCACGACCGACAAGCTGCTGGTGGCCGTCTTCGGCGGCTTCTTCCTGGGGATGGGGATAGGCATGGCCGTGCGGGGCGGCGGCGTGCTCGACGGCACCGAGGTGATGGCGATCTACGTGAGCCGCCGGACCAGCATGACCATCGGCGACGTCATCCTGATGATCAACATATTCATTTTCTCGGCTGCGGCCTGGCTGCTCGGCATCGAGACCGCCCTCTATTCGGTACTGACCTATCTGTCGGCCTCCAAGACGGTCGACTTCATCATCGAAGGCATCGAGGAGTACACCGGCGTGACCATCATCACGCCCAAGAACCGGGAGGTGGCGGAGATGATCGTGGAGCGCATCGGCAGGGGCATCACGATGTACAAGGGCACGAGGGGCTATGGGAAACGCGGGCACAACACGACCGACATGGAGATCATCTTCACGGTGGTGACGAGGCTCGAGGTCTCCCGGCTGCAGACAGAGATCGAGGCGATAGACCCCAACGCCTTCGTCGTGATGCACAGCATCAAGGACACCAAGGGAGGAATGATCAAGAGGCGACCGCTGAAATGACAGTCAAAGGAAAGACGAACACGGACGAAACACGATCCTGATGACAAAGACACTGCAGATCCTGGGCAATTCGCTGAAGCTGGCGATGCAGGAATTGTACAAGAACAAGCTACGCACCTTCCTATCGCTCTTTGGGGTGACCATCGGCATCTTCTGCATCATCGGGGTGCTGTCGGCCGTGAGCAGCCTGGAGAAGAACGTACAGGACGGCATCAAGTCGCTCGGCAGCAACACCATCTACATCGACAAGTGGAGCTATGCCGGCGGCAATGCCGACTATCCCTGGTGGAAGTACGTCAACCGCCCCTCCTGCCGCATGGCGGAGGCGAAGCTGGTGAAGGAGAAGGTCGGCGGCGGCATCCGCGTCGTCTTCAACATGACCTCGCAGGGGATGATAGAATTCGGCAACACCAACATAGACGGACTCAACTACCATGGGGTGACCGATGAGTTCGACGACATCCAGCCCGTCGAGATCCAGTACGGACGCTACCTCAGCGCTTCCGACTTCGAGCTGGGCAGCTCGAACATCATCATCGGATACGACATCGCCGAGAAGCTCTTCGACAACCCCGAGAGAGCTGTGGGGCAGGAGGTGAAGCTCAAGGGTCGCAAGGCCCGTGTGGCGGGCGTGGTGCGCAAGCAGGGGAAGGGACTGATCAGCGGATGGGACTTCGACAACAGCCTGGTGCTGCCGTACGGCTTCATGCGGCAGATGTTCGATGAGCGCTTCAACAATCCGAAGATCATCGTGGCCGGACCGGAGAGCCTTTCGGCAGAGGACTTGAAGGGTGAGCTGAGGGGTGCGATGCGTTCGATCCGTCGCATCGGGCCGACGGAGGAGGACAACTTCGAGCTCAACGCCGTCTCCGACTTCAGCAAGGCCGTGGAGGGGATTTTCACCAGCGTGAACCTCGGCGGCTGGCTGATCGGACTGCTCTCGCTGATCGTAGGCGCCTTCGGCATCGCCAACATCATGTTCGTGACGGTACGGGAGCGGACGCCCTATATCGGCCTCAAGAAGGCGATCGGCGCCAAGCGCCGCACCATCCTCATGGAGTTCCTGCTCGAAAGCTCCTTCATCTGCATATTGGGCGGACTCATCGGCCTGGGGCTGGTCGTTTCGCTGGCGGCCATCTTCTCCAAAATCTTCAATTTCCCCATCTACGTGTCGATGCAGAACCTAGGCATCGCCTTCGGCATCTGCCTGGGCATC
>RGVM01000585.1 GCA_010027295.1 Chitinophagia bacterium | reverse complement strand
GGACCGGATCCCCCGAGGCGCGGCGCTGAGCCTGCTCGGCCCGCAACTCTTGCAAGCCGAACAGCTCAAGTGCCCGAGCGGTCGCTGCCTCGTAGTTCCCGGTGTCGTAGGTGAGCCCGGCCACCGTGGTGTACGGGAACTCCTCGTGCTGGATCCAGTTCTTCTTGCGCAGTTCCATCGGATCCATGCCCAGCTCCGCGGCGAGCTCGTCCACGATGCGCTCGATCGCGTAGGTGGCCTCGGGGCGACCGGCGCCCCGATAGGCATCGGTGGGAGTGGTGTTGGTGAACACCCCGGTGCAGGTGAAGGAGTACTTGTCCATCTTGTAGATGCCCGGGTACATGAACATGCCCAGCAGTGGCACCCCGGGGGTGATGATCTGCAGGTATGCGCCCATGTTGGCCAGCAGGGTGACCTTCAGGCCCAGGAAGGTGCCGTCGGACTTCGCCGCGATCTCGATGTCCTGGATCTGGTCCCGGCCGTGATGGGTGGCGAGCATGTCCTCACTGCGGGTCTCGGTCCACTTCACCGGCCGTCCATGCTTGCGGGCGAGCTGGGTGACCAGGACCTCCTCCCGGTAGCACTGCAGTTTGCCGCCGAAGCCGCCGCCCACGTCCGGGGCGACCACCCGCAGGTTGTTCTCCGGGATGCCGGTCACCAGGGTGAGCAGGACCCGAAGGACGTGCGGGATCTGGGTCGCCGACCACACCGTGATCTCATCGCTCATACCCATCGGTGCGGCGACCACCGAGCGCGGCTCCATGAACGCCGGGATGAGGCGCTGGTTGATGAAGCGACGTTGGACGATGACATCGGCCTGGGCCGCCGCCTCCTCGTATCCACCACCGAGGTTGTAGACGTAGCAGGTGTTGGACCCATCGTCGTGGACCAGTGGGCTGCCGGCGGCGATGGCCGCTTCCATGTCGATGACCGCGGGCAGGGTGTCGTACTCGACCTCGATGGCCTCGAGGGCGTCGGCGGCATGTGTGGCATCGGTGGCCAGGACGACGGCAACGCAGTCGCCGACATGACGGACCTTGTCCACGGCCAGGGCCGGGAAGCCGGGCATGAAGATGTCGTCGGTGACCGGCCAGACGCACGGAATGGACCCGTTCAGGTCACCGAGCTCCTTGGCGCTGTAGGCAGCCACCACGTTCGGACGCTTGAGCGCACCCGAGATGTCCAGTTTGGTGATGCGTGCATGCGCAACCGGACTGCGCAGGATGGCCATGTGCAAGGTGCCGGGCAACTGGATGTTGTCGGTCCAGTTGGTGCGGCCATGCAGCAGCTTGGCATCCTCCTTGCGTCGGATCGGCCTGCCGAGGGCAGTGCCGGTGTCGAGGACCTCGGTCACTTGGACCCACCTCCCATGAGCTCAGCCGCGTAGGCGACCGACTTGACGATGTTGTGATAGCCGGTGCACCGGCACAGGTTGCCCTCGAGTCCCTCTCGGATCTCCTCCTCGGAGGGGTTGGGGTTCTCGGAGAGCAGGTCCACGGTCGACATGACCATTCCCGGAGTGCAGTACCCGCATTGCAGGCCGTGGCATTCCTTGAAGGCAGTCTGGACGGGATGCCATTCGTTCCCGTCCGACAGTCCCTGGATGGTGGTGACGCTGCAGCCGTCGGCCTGGACGGCCAGCACGCTGCAGGACTTCACGCTGCGCCCGTCCAGCAGGACGGTACAGGCGCCGCAGTTCGAGGTGTCGCACCCGACGACGGTGCCCACCTTGCCGATCCCCTCGCGCAGCCAGTGCACGAGGAGGGTGCGTGGCTCGACGTCCTGCTCGTAGGCAGTCCCGTCGACCGTTACTGAGATATGCATGTGTTCAATGCCCTTTCGCTTGAATGCAGGCGATAGAGGCACGTTAGGGGGATGGCCACCTTCTTGGGAGGCAAAAGGCCAAACTCGATTCCCACATCCTTGGGTAGGGTGACTGGAATGCCGAC
>RGVM01000584.1 GCA_010027295.1 Chitinophagia bacterium | reverse complement strand
CATCATTGAATTGGGCATCCACGGTCTCCACAAGGAACTCGTCAGGGTCGTCGGCAAGATGCGCTTTCGCTCCTCTTACGGACAGAACCTCCTCATGCACAGCCGGGAAGTGGCCAACCTCTGCGGCATCATGGCTGCGGAGCTGGGACTGAACCCCAAGCTCGCCAAACGCGCCGGTCTGCTCCATGACATCGGCAAAGTGCCTGATGAGGAGACCGAACTTAGCCACGCCCTCCTGGGTGGCCGCCTTGCTGAGAAGTATGGTGAGAACCCCGCCGTCGTCAACGCCATCGCGGCCCACCACGACGAGACCGAGATGCAGTATGTTATCTCCCCCATCGTCCAGGCCTGCGATGCCATCAGCGGCGCCCGCCCCGGTGCCCGCCGAGAGATCATGCAGCAGTACATCCAACGCATCCGGGACCTGGAGAACCTCGCCCTCAGTTATGGCGGCGTGGAAAAGGCCTATGCCATCCAGGCAGGCCGGGAGCTGCGCGTCATCGTCGAGGCCGACAAGATGAGCGATGGCGACAGCGAAAAGCTCAGCTTCGAGATGGCCCAGAAGATCCAGAACGAAATGACCTACCCCGGCCAGATCAAAGTCACCGTCATCCGGGAAAAAAGGGCCGTCAACGTGGCCAGGTAAACCCAGGTGGACGCCCCCTGACCCGAAATCGCCGATTTTTCTTGGCAGCAATCCCCTTTTGGCATACCTTCGCCCTCCCAAAATCCCAGACCATGAACGCCGCCATAGCATACGTTCACGAGCAGCTCGGCTCCAAGATCTCCCTTCCGGGTTTCAAGGCCGGTGACAACGTGACCGTCAACTACAAGATTGTCGAGGGCAACAAGGAGCGTATCCAGAGCTTCAAGGGTGACGTCATCAAGCGCCAGGGCGAGGGTCACACGGCTACGTTCACGGTACGTAAAGTATCTGACGGCGTCGGTGTGGAGCGGACCTTCCCCGTCTCTTCGCCCCATATCGAGTCCGTACAGGTCAACAAGGTAGGCAAGGTACGCCGCGCCAAACTCTACTTCCTCCGCTCCCGCAGTGGGAAGAGTGCCCGTATCAAGGAGAAGAGGGTCAGATAATCACAACGAACTGCCACAATACAAGCGGGATGGGCATCCATGTCCATCCCGCTTTTTTCATGGAGGAAACGAACAGCTTCGACGAGCATTCCTTACCTTTGTCGAAACCCTACGCATCATGGGAACCAACACGATATTCCTGATCTCTATGCCCGGTGGCTCAGAGTGGATCCTGATTGTCCTGGCCGTACTGATCCTCTTCGGAGGACGCAAGATTCCCGAGTTCATGAGAGGTCTCGGACGCGGCATCCGCGAATTCAACGATGCTAAGTCGAATGTGAAGCGCGAGATCGAGGAAGGCATGCACGAAAAGGAGACGAAGTGACCGAAACCGGTCGCGCATGTCCCATCCCATCCTCCCTTCTTGTATGAACATAGTTCCATAGAGCGATACCATTCCGAACTCCGGAACGGTACCCTCACTTGCGAGGCGGTAGTAGACCACTATCTGGAAAGGATAGATCACCATGCCCGCCTCAATGCATTCGTGGAGGTCTACGCGGAAGAGATACGTGATAGGGCTCGCGCCCTTGATGCCAGACGGGAAAAAGGCGAAGTCCTTGGCCGCCTGCATGGGGTGGTGGTAGGCCTCAAGGACGTCATCTGCCACCGCGGACACCGACTGACCGCCGGGTCAAGGATGCTCACTGGCTTTCAGCCGACATTCGATGCTACGGCCGTCGAACGGCTGCTCCGAGAGGAGGCCCTGATCATCGGAAGCCTTAACTGCGACGAGTTCGCCATGGGGTCCTCCAACGAAAACTCATGCCATGGCAGGGTCCTCAACCCCATCGATGAAACCCGAGTGCCCGGCGGATCTTCGGGCGGTTCCGCTGCCGCAGTGGCAGCCGGACTCT
>RGVM01000583.1 GCA_010027295.1 Chitinophagia bacterium | reverse complement strand
AGACCCGCACGGGCGCCGACGGCTCCTTCCGGATCCCCTTCCCCGCCCTGCCCGACAGGTCGGTCGACCGCAACCGGCTCCCCGTCTTCACCTTCGAGGTCAGCACCGATGTCACCGACATCGGAGGCGAGACCCGCAGCGCGACGACCTCCCTACGCCTCGGCTACCACAGCCTGGAACTCTCCCTCGGCATACCCGATGCCGAGACCCATCCCAACGACCGGAACCTCACGGTGGAGATATCGGCCTCCGACCTCTCCGGTGCCGCACGGCCCACGGTGACCACCCTTGCCCTCCGACCCCTGCAGGGACCGGCAAGGTTCCTCCGCGAACGCTACTGGCCCATGACGGATACCACGATGCTCACGGAGGCCGAATACGTCCGCTCTTTCCCCTACGACCCCTATCGCGATGAAGGGAACCGCGACAACTGGCCCTCCGGGAAACCCGTCCTCTCCCGTACCGACACCACCGCCCAGCGCCCACTGTCGGTCACCCTGGCCACGAAGGGACTCCGGAACGGATGGTACCGCCTCGAACTCAGCGCCACCGAGGCCGATGGAAGGGTCGTCGCCACCCGCCGGGACATCCTCGTCCGAGATGCCGCCACCGGCCTTTCCGACCCATTCGGATATTTCACGCAACAGCTCTCCAGTCCGACGGCACAGCCCGGCGAGACGGCCACGCTACACCTCACCACGGCACTGGAGGACCTCTGGGCGATCGAGCTGCTCGACGGCTATGCCGGCGCCGAGGTACCCCCTACCCACTCGCCGGCCGGAAAAAGACCCCGGCATATGGCCGCCCCCCCGAATCCCGGTCACCCCTACCGCTTCGTGGGCCTCCGGAAGGGAAGCCTCTCGCTCGACCTCCCCATCGGAGAGGAGGACCGCGGCGGCTTCGGCATCGGCCACATCTTCATCAGACACAACCGATTCCACATCCATTCCAACACCCTGGCAGTGCCCTGGAGCGACAAGGACCTCGACGTCCGCTTCACCACCTGGCGCGACAATACCACCCCCGGAAGCCCCGAGGAATGGTCCCTGACAGTCAGGGGACACCATGGCGAGAAGGTGGCCGCTGAAATGCTCCTGTCCATGTACGACGCCTCCCTCGACGCCATCCTGCCCTTCGCCTGGGAGAAGCCGGAGCTATTCGACAGCTACCCTTACCGCTATGACCGCTACATGACCAAAGAATGGCAGTTCCAGAACAGTTTCTCCACCAAGGCCTCCGACGACAGGTCATACCCCGGCAAAGGGATATGGATGCCCGACCGCACGCCCGATGCGCTGATCTGGGAGAAGCCGGGGACGACGGGATACAATAGGATGAATTACCAAAGCATCTACAGCAATCCGATACGCATCCGCGGCAACAACTCGGTGGCGATGGCCATGAAGAAGGTAGATGACCGGACTACGGCCCAGCAAATGCCCGTCCCCGTCCTGGCCGACTCCACCCAAGCCCTCAACGAGGTCGTACAGGTGGCATCCGGGCCCAACAAGGCAGGAGCCGGACGGGGGAACGAAAAGCCCATCCCCGTCCAGTTCCGGAAAGACTTCCGCGAGACCGCCTTCTTCCTGCCCGACCTGCTCACCGACAGCACCGGGGCCGTCACCTTCCGCTTCACCATGCCCGAGGCGCTCACGCAATGGAAATGGCAGGTGCTGGCACACACGCGCGACCTCGCCTCTGCCCTGGCCACAAAGACCGTGGTGACGAGGAAGGAACTCATGGTGCAGCCCAACGCGCCCCGCTTCTTGCGCGAGGGCGACAAGCTATCCCTACCCGTGCGCATCACCAACCTCTCCGACAGCGAGCGCGTCGGCCGCGCACGGCTCGAACTCTTCGATCCGGAGAACGGCCAGTCGGTGGACGGCTATTTCCATAATGTCTTCCCCGAACAGTACTTCACGGCCCCGGCCGGACAGTCGGTAGCCGTGC
>RGVM01000582.1 GCA_010027295.1 Chitinophagia bacterium | reverse complement strand
GGACGGCACAACCGGGGTACCCGCCTCTCACTGGCATGGGAGCCTGACACCCGGAACCGCTTCGAGGCCGCCTTCTATGCCGGCTCCCGATATCAGAGCCGCGTGGCCGACCTCGACTATGACAACCGCTACAAGGACCTCGCCACGGGGATGGAATCCCGCTTCCGTTACTTCAACGAGAACACGCAGCAGAAGGAGGGCGTCTTCACCCTGGCCAGCCTGGGGAGTTCTCACAAGCTCGGGGCCTCCTCCACCCTGCTCTTGTCCGGACAGTACGAGGGCGCCGACCTCAGCGGTCGCACCACCAACCGGAACCTCGCAAAAAGGGGCTCTACGACCGACTATCAGACCACCGAGAACCCGAGTCGGAATCCGTTGGACGCATATCGCGTGAAAGTCGACTTCATAGAACGACGCAACGGAAAGACCTGGCAGGCAGGGTACCAGTTCAGATACGACGACCAGCGGGGCGATTTCAGCTATGACTATCGGAACCTCGGCCAGACGGCGTTCACACGCGACCCTGCCTTCTCAGGAAGCATCCGCGTGTCGAACCACATCCACGCCGCGTATGCACAGGCATCCGGTGAGCAGGGCACCCTGTCCTGGCAGGCCGGCCTGAGGGCTGAGCACCTGCACCGCAGTCTGGAGTCATCCATCGCCCCGAAGGAGCAACTGACCATGCCCAACCTCTTTCCCTCGGTGATGCTGCGACAGCGCTTGGGGAAGTCCTCGACACTGAAGTACGCCTACACCCGCCGGGTGAAACGCACCAACAACTTCGAGCTGAACCCCATCCCCGAAAGGGAACACTCCGAAACCCTCGAACAGGGCGATCCCGGACTGCTGCCCGAACGCACAGGCACCTGGGAGGCCGGCTGGGAGCGAAAGCTGCGACAGGGCAGTCTGGCCCTCACGGCCTACCACCAGCGCATCCTGGACCCGATCCAGCGCGTCAACGGGGTGTTAAACAACAGCATCCTCTCGCGCATCTTCACCAATGCCGAGAGGGCCCTGCAGTCGGGCATCGAGGGCAGCCTCGACCTGCGGCCGGACAAGGTCTGGCAAGTCCTGCTGGGCGCCAATGTCTATCGTTATGACATACGAGGAGCGGTCCTGGGCAAGGGCCTTCGAAGCAACGGCAGCTGGGTGATGAGTCTGAACGCCACGCAGACGCTGTCGCTCAAGCATGCATGGTCGCTGCAGTTCACGCTCAACTGGCTGACGCGCAGAGCCACGGTGCAGGGCACCGACGGTCCCTTCATCAACCCCGGGCTCAGTGTCCGGAAAGTGACGGGCGACGGACGCTGGAGCTTCCTCGCGCAGTGGCTGTACATGGATGCGGGCCTCGGCATCTCGAACCGGCAGCGCATCTCGACTTCGGGCGCCGACTTCCGCACCACCACCCTTTACATCTATGAGCCCGACCAGGTGCAGGTATCCGCATCCTTCAACCTGAAACGGAAGAACCGGAACCCGAGCCTGGCGCAGAGTGAGATGGCGGAAAGGGAATTCTGAGATGATGCCATGGTGGCAGTGAACGAACATGCGACCGGCATGTCACCGACCCCGATGGGCGAATCTCTATCTTTGCCGCGCGCACATCACACCGCTTCCGCGCTATCAATCCAGCAGCCATGGACGCCTACATCATAGACGGCATACGCACCCCCATCGGATCCTTCGACGGCAGCCTCGCCCCGGTGAGGACCGACGACCTGGCGGCGCACGTGCTGCGCGGTCTGATGGACAGACATCCGGGACTGCCGCCGGAGGCCATCGACGACGTGGTCATGGGTTGCGTCAACCAGGCCGGCGAGGACAACCGCAACGTCGCCCGCATGGCACTGCTGCTGGCGGGCCTGCCACATACCGTTCCGGGCGAGACCGTCAACCGACTCTGCGCCTCCGGGATGTCAGCCGTCGTCCAGGCCGCGAGGGCCCTCCAAT
>RGVM01000581.1 GCA_010027295.1 Chitinophagia bacterium | reverse complement strand
TAGCCTCCGAAGATCCATATCCGGCCCGAGCCGTCCTTCCAGCTGATGGAGCCGGAGCGGGCACCGGGCGCATTGGCGGCCGCTGGCGTTCCCTGTGTGCCATAGACCCCGTTCTGGTCGCGGAGGTTGGAGCCTCCCATCCATGTCCATGCAAGCGTGGCGGGATCGAGCCGCCAGATATCGTTGAGATACCCCTGGGCACTGGAGGCCGCGTAGCCTTCCCCGCCGAATAGCCATAGGGTGCCGGAAGCGTCCCTCCACGCCATGGAGGCCCTTCGACTCCCCGGGATGTTACCCGTGGACGGCGTGCCCTTGGTGCCGTAATTGCCATTCTGGTTGACACCATCGCTTCCGCCCACCCAGGTCCATTGATTGGTGAATGGGTCGAAGCGCCAAAGATCGTTCAGGTAACCCGCAGGCCCGCTGGCGGGGTATCCATAGCCCCCGAACATCCATAGCATCCCCGAAGCATCGGTCCAGGCAATGGCATCGGAACGGCTGCCGGGCTTGTTGGAAGCCGAGGCGACGCCCCTGGTGCCATACACCCCGTTGATATTTCGGGTGTTGTCTCCCGACATCCAGGTCCAACTGTCGGTAACCGGGTCGTACTTCCACAGGTCGTTGAGCAGGCCCGTGGATGAGAGGGTCGAATACCCATCACCACCGAAGAGCCATAGCTTGCCGGAGGCATCGGTCCAACTGACAGGTCCCTGCCGGGCGCCCGGGTCGTTGAGCAGGGAGGGGGTGCCCTTCGTCCCATAGACACCAAGCTGGTCTCGCAGTTTGCTGCCTCGTATCCAGGTCCATTGGGCAGACGTATGGGTAGCGATGGCCAGGAGCATCACGGCCAGCCATGCTTTTCTGATAGATTTCATGGTAAAGCTTTTGCGGGGATTCGACGGATAGGGAATGAAGGGGACGCCGCTGCCTTTCCAATATGCGGATGCTGTTCTGAAATACCCTGTCCAAACGCCCATGTCAGGACGCGCGGATGGGCATGCCAGTCAGGCATGTTCGGCGGGATCGGTCAGTGAGTCCGGAGATCGAAGAGTACCCTCAGAGAGGGCAGGCATCGGATGGGCCTGTGCCGGTAACGCCCCCGTGGGGGGCTGGCGGATGCGGGTGACGACGGGCGCCGTCTGCGACGGGGATTCCTCATCCCATCGCCGATCATGGTATTCATGCTATTTTCATTGAGGTAAGCGATACCGTCATATCGGATGACGGAATTCAGACGTATTCATGGGGACGGAGGGAGACACCCGGGATACCGGTGGCGGCCATGCCATGCCAGGCAAGCAGGGCTCGCCACCAGGCCCGGGGTGGGCTATTCAACAACTAGGCTGGAAGTGGCTCATTCCTCCTGCGCGGCGGCCACGGCGGGCCTTGCCTCACCGTTGGAAACCTCCGTGAAGGGCTCGATGGGCCGGTTCGAGTGGATGAGATTGTGGAGGTGCAGAGCCTTGAATTCGGAAGCGGACAGGCCGGTGGTCTTGCGGAACTGGTTGGAGAGATGCGCCACACTGCTGTAGTTCAGCATCAGGGCGATCTCCGTCAGGTTGAGGCCGCTGTGCAGCAGCAGCTTCTTGACCTTCTCGATGCGCTTGTTGATGATGAACTGGCGGAGGCTGATCTTGTTGTACTCGGAGAAGATGTTCGACAGATAGTTGTAGTTCAGGTTCAACTTGTCGCTGAGATAGACCGAGATCTTCAGGTTGGGACGGTTCTCCCAGTCGTTCACCATGTCCGTCACCAGGTGCGAGATGCGCTGGACGAGGATGCGCTGGTGGTCGTAGACGAGTTCGTAGCCGAGCTTGAGCAGGCATGCCCCGAGGTGTGAGATCCTGTGCGGGTTCTCATGGTCGACGACTCGGCGACGTTCTGCCGGGCCGTCGCCCAGCGGCTCGCGGGTGAGCGAGGCATCGTCTTTCAGTACTGCCAGGAGCCCGA
>RGVM01000059.1 GCA_010027295.1 Chitinophagia bacterium | reverse complement strand
ATAGCGATATCAGGAGCGAGAGGATGACGAATGTGGACGGCATACAGTAGGACCGGAGCCTACCAAAGGCCGGGGGAAGGAACGGCAGAACTACCGTCCCGCCTGTCGAAAGGGGGTATCGACTGGGGTTGACCCGGTATGGATGAGAAGGATTTTTCCGCGACATTGGGATCGAAAATATGAACTTGTACTTTCTTGAGTGATCGATCAGCAGGATTTCCTCGCCAAGCCATCCCGGCGCACCCAAGGCTTCGGTCACGCGGTGCACCGAGCCGGTAAGGCATATGGCGTATGGCGGGCTTTCACGGCCCTCACAGCCAAATCAGCGGGTTGCGCACCGGCAGGTTTCGGATCACCTCCTCCACCTCGGGGAAATGCGGGAGTCGGCGCCAGGTGTCGAGCCATGCCTTCACACCGTAGCGGCTGTAGGCGAAGAGCAGGAAGGGCTGCGCCACGGGCCATTCCTCCCAGTACATAACATCCGGCTTGTAGGGCCAGCGCGACTTGTCGGCCACGAAGGGATGCATCCACTCGACGGCACTGCGCATGCCGCGCCCGTCGGGGAGCCGGAACTCCCACAGGTCTTCGGAAGGCGTGGACAACACATGGCAGAGCGTGGCCATCGCGTCGAGGTTGAAGAGGGAGTAGCCGTAGGGCTTGGTGCGCACGAGTTCGCGCGGGAAGCGGCCTAGGCTGTCGAGCTGTCCGGGCAAGAGCTGTTCGCGGAATCGGCGCCGGCAGGTGTCGAGCCATGGCGTATCGCCGGTGAAGCGTGCGAAGACGGCCACCTGCATCACCCAGCAGGTGCCGTGGTTGTTCAGGGCCTTCGACTCCTGTACGCCGTAGGGATGCGTCGTCACCCAGCGGAGGTAGTCGCGGAACCATCCGCGCGCGGCACGCAACACGGCCGTGTCGGCATGCTTCGATGTCGACATGACATGCAGGGCCTGCGCGACCTCCATCATCTGGATCATGTCGATCACGCCCACCGCACGGCCCGTGAAGCGTCCCTGCACGGCCTGCCCGTAGTCCAGCGAGGGGTTCATGCGCGTGGCCGTGTCGCGGAACCATGCCGATGCGTGACGCATGGCCTGTCGCACGTAGCGAGCGTCGCCCGTGAGCACCCAGCCCGAGCCCAGGGCGCCCATGATGCGACTGAACCGCACCATCGCGCGACGGTGCTCCACGAAGTTGCCGGGATTGGTCATGCCGTCGCGCTGGATATAGGGACTGTCGGGATGCACGGGGTTCGGCCACCAGTAGTCGCCCTCGGAGAAGAAGTCGTGCGGGCCTCCGGCGGACCGAGCACTTCGGGTAGCCGTGACCGTTATCGGGACCTGGGTCATCGCCGAACGCGCCGCCGAGAGGGCCTCGCGCCGTAGCGTCGCCGCCACTTCGGGCATACTGTCATGCACCGGGGTCAGTAGGGTGAGGAGGAGCGGCAGCATGGCTGGCATATGGATAGGTATTCAATGGTGGCTGTTCGAAGGGCCATGGCGCTTGCATGGACGGCCCTTCCGCGGTATCCGGTGGAAGTTACCACTCAGTTCTCATCCGGATACGACACGACAGCGCCCGTCTCCCGGATGCGCGGCATGGGGGAACCCATCTCGCGCAGCCTGCGTCCGAGGAGGGTGGAGAGTTCGCGTACCAGCTCGGGCCTTGCGGCGGAGAGGTCCTTCTCCTCTCGGATGTCGTCGCGCATGTTGTAGAGTTCCTTTTTTCCGGTTCGGAGGGATACGACCAGCTTCCAGTCGCCGCGCCGCAGGGCGCTGTGGAAGTTGATGCCGGGCCCGTCGTTGTCGATCCACTTGACGGGGTAGTGCCAGTAGAAGGTGCGTTCGCCGAGGTCGCGCCTACGGCCGGCCAGCAGCGGGACGAGGCTCTGTCCGTCGACCGTCTGCAGGGGCCTGGCGTCGGTGATGCGGGCCGCGTCGAGGAGGGTCGGAAACAGGTCGTCCACATGCACGGGCACGTCGATCGCCGTGCCGGGCTTCGTGACGCCGGGCCAGCGGATGAGGACGGGGTCGCGGATGCCACCCTCGTACACGGAGCCCTTGCCGGCACGGAGGGGCAGGTTGTGGGTGAAGGGCTTGCCGCCGCGGGGCGGTGCGAGGCTGAGGCCGCCGTTGTCGCTCAGGAAGATGATGAGGGTGTTGTCCTCCACTTTTCGGTCGCGCAGGAAGTCGAGCAGGTCGCCCAGACTCTTGTCCATCCCTTCGACAAGGGTGGCGTAGGCCGCCTCGGTGGAGTCGAGCCCCTGGTCGAGGTAACGCTGCAGGTACCTCCTGTCGGCCATGATGGGCGTATGTACGGCGTAGTGCGAGAGGTGCAGGAAGAAGGGCTGTCCGTTGCGAATGGGCGCGTCGAGGGCGCGCAGAGCCTCGCGGGTGAGGGCTTCGGTGAGGAAGGTGCCGGAGCCGTGATATTCCTGCATGTCGCTCACCGCGTTGATCGACCATTTTGGCTGGACGTTGCCGTAGTTGTCCTCCCCTAGGTAGCTCTGCGGGTGCCCGGTCGACTGGCCGGCGATGTTGACCTGGAAGCCCAGGGCGAGGGGACTCGAGCCGGGCGTGCCGCTGGAACCCCAGTGGGCCTTGCCGACATGGATGGTATAGTACCCGGCGCGGTTGAGGAGCCAGGGCAGGGGTGTGGCATGGATGGTGCCGGGCACTCCGGCGACGGGACTCAGCCCGTTCTGATTCCAGGTGACCGGCTGCAGCTGACGGTCGGGGTTGTCGGTGTTGCGGTCGCGGAACGGCGAGGTCCAGTTCACGACATGGTGACGGGTGACGTTCATCCCCGTGATCATGCTCACCCGGCTCGGGGTGCAGACGGGCGAAGTGTAGGCGCTCGTCATCTTGACACCCGAGGCGGCGAGCCGTTCCATGGCCGGCGTCCGGTAGCGGTCGTTGAGGGGAGTGCGCTCCTTCAAGAAGGGGACGGAGCAGTCCTGCCATCCCATGTCATCGACCAGAAATATGACAATGTTCGGCCTAAGGACAGGCTTCGACTGGGTGGAAGCGGCTCCCGAACAGAGGAGCATGGCGGCTGCGAGGAGCGGAAATAACCCGCGGATGGTTGGCATGTAGTCGTATTGGAAAAAATTTCAACTCTGATGGGCTGATGAAGATAGCCGAAAAAGCATGATAATAATTTCCAATTAAATATTTATAATAGAATATTGCCGTTTTTATTCGAATTAAAATTGATTTTATTAAAATATATCAAGTTTATTAATAAATTATTTTACTATGTTGTTTTCAAGAATGGCTAAGGGATGTAAAAGAATGCCGCTGGCTTGCAGGTCGGATGTTGCAGATCAGCCTACGGCAGGTGGGTATCCGCCGTTGGCGGGCGGTACACCCTTGGAGGGTGGGGGTACCCTTGGAGGGTGAACCCAACTTTGCAGGGTAGACCCTTCCATCTGCAGTGGATAGGCAAGTAGTCTAGGCGCGAAGAATGCACGGGCCCTCTCCGCCGGGAGCGTTAGTTTTGGAGTGGCCTCCCGACGGGCGGATTCAGGGAACAGATACAAAGAACATCATGGCAGGCGGCATCTGGATGGCATTCGGCGGCATCGGTCTCTTCATGGCCGGTATCTGGCTGATGGAGGCGTCTCTCGGCCGACTGGCGGGACGGAGATTCAAACTGCTGCTGCGGCGCAACACCTCCAACGACCTCCGGGCGTTCCTTACCGGACTGGTCACGACCGCCGTCCTGCAGAGCAGCTCGATCGTCTCCCTACTCACGCTCTCGTTCACGGGCAGCGGACTCATCCGCCTGCGGAACGCCCTCGCCGTCATCCTGGGCGCCAATGTAGGCACTACCCTGGCGAACGGGGTCATCGCCACACTGGGGTTCGGATACGACATCGAAGCCCTCTGGCTCCCACTCCTAGGCATCTCCGGCATCGGCGTGTTCCTTTTCGAGGAACGCAGCGTGAAGGCCGACCTCAGCCGCTTCCTCCTGGGCCTCACCTTCCTCTTCATCGCCCTGGGCTTCATGAAACAGGGCATGGGCGCCTCCGTGAATGCCTTCGACCTCCGCATGGCCGATGGCTTTCCCTCAGCCGCCTATGTGGTGATCGGCTTCGGGATCACCTTCCTGATACAGAGCAGCAATGCGACCATGGCCATTGCACTCAGCGCCCTACACGCCGGCGCCATCCCCTTTGAGACGGCCGTGGCCGTCGTCATCGGCTCCGAACTGGGCACCGCCCTGAAACTGGTGCTGGCATCGGCCGGCCACGGCAAGGAGAAACGCCGCGTGGCCATCGCCAACATCATCCTCAACGGCGCCACCACCCTCATCGCCTACATCTGGATGTACCCGCTCATAGGGGTCGTCCACGACGCCATGGGCATGAAGGACCCCCTCCAGGCCCTGGTGGCCTTCCAGTTCCTGATCAACCTGGCCTCGGCCCTGCTCTTCCTGCCCTTCCTCGGGCTTCTCTCGCGCAGACTGGAAAGGAGCTTCAGCGATACCGACCGACGCGCCAGCCTCTACCTCGATGAGCGCGTCCCCTCCCTGCCCGGCCTCGCCCTGGAGATCTTCCGGCTCGAGGTCTTCTTCTTCCTCAAACGCGTCCTGGCCCACAATGCCGAGGCGTTCCGCATCGATGGAAAATCGCTCGACCTGTCCGGTCTGCTCACCGGCAAGGAGGAGGCCAAGCTCTCCGGCAGGGATCGGCTGCACGACCGCTACACCGAACTCAAAAGGGCGCAGGGAGAGATGATGGAGTATTATGTGCGACTGCAGGAGCGGCTCGGAAACCCGGCCGACCTGGCCCGTGCCGGCCGATGGATGCAGGCGGTACAGGAGGCCATGCACGCCGCCAAGGGGTTCAAGGACATACATGCCGACAGGGAGGAGCTGCTGCAATCGGGCAACGACCTCAAATTCAGTCAGTTCGACCATTTCAGCACAGCCGTACGCGACAGCCTCGCACGCATCGCGGAACTCCTCCAGGGAGTGGATACGACCGACACGCAGGAAAGGTTGGAGGCCCTGCAACAGGACAACCGGGCGCAGTACCAGCGCATGCTCGAAGGAATCTACCGGGTCACGGGGCCGGACCGCCTCCCCGAGAAGGACGTCTCGACCCTGCAGAACATGAACCGCGAGATCTTCTCCGCCCATCGGGCGATGGTGCAGGCCCTGGGCGATTTCCTGCTGCCCGAAGGGCCGGGCAATGCCTGAGGAATCTCCCGTCAGTCGAGACCGAAGAGTCCCTTGTTCAGCAACTGCAGCGTCTTCTTCTTGTCGCCACCCGGCACGAGGATGGAGATGTTATGATCGCTGCCGCCATAGCTCACCATCCGCACGGGGACGCCGGAAAGGGAGGAGAAGACGCGGGCGAGGATGTCCTGCGTCTGCGCGATCTGGTTGCCGACGATGGCGATGATGGAATGGTCGCGTGTGGTCTCGACGTCTCCGAAGGGCTCGAGTTCGCGGACGATGGCGTCCAGGTGGGTCGCATGGTCGATGGTCAGGGACACGGCCACTTCGGAGGTGGTGATCATGTCGATCGGCGTGCGGTATTTCTCGAACACTTCGAAGACCTTGCGGAGGAAGCCGTAGGCCAGCAGCATGCGGCTGCTCTTGACGCGCACCTCGATGATGCCGTCCTTGGCGGCGATGGCCTTGACGCCCTGCGAGCCGGCCTCTTCCACGATGAGGGTGCCGCGAGCGTCGGGCTGCATGGTGTTGAGCAGGCGCACCGGCACCTTGTAGTGCTGGGCCGGCCAGATGGAGGCGGGGTGCAGGATCTTGGCGCCGAAGTAGGCCAGTTCCGCCGCCTCGTCGAAGCTGAGCTGCTCGATGGGGAACGTGCGCTCCACGATGCGCGGGTCGTTGTTGTGCATCCCGTCGATGTCGGTCCATATCTCGCACATAGAAGCGCCGGCCGCCGCAGCGATCAGCGAGGCGGAGTAGTCGCTCCCGCCGCGCTTCAGATTGTCGACCTCGCCACGGGCGTTGCGGCAGATGTATCCCTGGGTGACGAACAGGCCCACGCCGGGGTGCTTCGCCAGGATGGCCTCCAGCCGCTGACGGATTTCTGGCACATGGGGCTCCTCGTAGGCGTCGATCGACATGAATTCGAGGGCCGGCAGCAACTCGTGTCGAATGCCCTTTTCTTCGAGGTAGACGGAGAACAGTTTGGTGCTCATCAACTCGCCCTGTGCGAGGATGTCCTTGCTGAGGGCGTCGTTGAAGGAGATGCGCAGGATGATGCGCAGGAACTCGAAATGCTCACGTATGATGGCGCCCGCCTTGGCACGGGAGGCATCCTGCGAGAGCAAGATCGTGATGAACTCGTGGTAATGCGCCTCCAGCCGTTCGATCACCTCGCGGGCGGTGTCCCGGTCACCCTTGGCCATCGACTCCCCGATGGAGACGAGGGTGTTGGTGGTGCCGCTTAGCGCGCTAAGGACGACGATCTTCGGCTCTGCGTCCCGGGTGACGAGGTCGGCCACCTGGTGCATCCTCTCGGGCCTTCCGACGGAAGTGCCCCCGAACTTCATGACTTTCATGCTGCGGTTGGTTGCGGTTCAGTCGAGGGACTGTCCGGGCCGGCTGCAGGATAAACTTCCGGCCCTCATCCCTCGGGCGCGGCGAAAGTACTGACACCCGGCGAATTTTCCTGCCTCGGACAGTCAACCACTGCGCACGATGGCAAGACATGCGAAGATGACTATGATGGGAATGAGTAACTTGTTATTGGCCGGGCTTGTACTCAATAGAGAGGTTCAGCCCGCCTTCGGCGGAGAACTCCAATATGGGGAATCCCTGCTGTATTTCTTAATGAATCATAAGAGGTTCTCCTACTAATGATTCGATACCGGAATCATACCTGACGCATATGGGCAACAGACTCCCGTTCAACACCCTGCATGTCATCATCAAAAGCATGCCCATCCTGATCCTATGGGCGTCCTTCGCACAGGGGCAACCGCATCGGTCGGATGCGAGCCTCAACCGGGAATCCGACACCAAGGCCGCCGTCGCGCTGAGAACACGTAGGGAACTCTTTGTGGACCTATACCTGATCGACAGCATGGAGGGTGGCCGCCTCATCCTGCATCCGCCCGTGGACAAGGGACCGGTGCTCCGCTTCAACCAGCCCGCCTGGGAGGAAAAACACTGCACCTACGTGACCGTGCTGCAATCAGACAAGGGCTACCAGCTCTACTACCGCGCGGGACTCGGCAGCGCGACCGACAGGGGTTTCCAAGTCACCGCCTATGCCGAGTCGGACGATGGCGTCCGATGGCGGAAGCCCGACCTTGGACTTTTCGAGGTCCAAGGGTCGAAGCATAACAACGTCATTCTGACCAATGCCCGGGGCGACTTCGCCGTCCACAACTTCAGTCCCTTCATCGACTCAAGGCCCGGCGTCGATCCAAGTCAGCGCTACAAGGCCCTCGGCGGCATCAAGGGCGGACTCTACGCCTTCGCGTCGGCAGACGGTTTACACTGGAAGCGCATGGCTGACACGCCCGTCTTCCGCGACGGCGTGTTCGACTCGCAGAACGTATCGTTCTGGTCGGAAGCCGAACAGGCCTACCTCTGCTATTTCCGGACATGGACGGAAGGAGGTTTCAAAGGCTTTCGTACTGTGAGCCGGGCCCGCTCGCCCGATTTCCTTCATTGGCAGGGCGAGGGACGGATCGATTTCGGGAACACACCCATGGAACACCTCTACATCAACCAGACGGCACCCTACCCCAGGGCCCCGCACATCTACCTAGGCACGGCGGCCCGGCTGGTGACGGGCAGGGAAGTGCTGACCGCCTCGCAGGCAGAGGCGCTCTCGCTCGACCCCAAGTACCGGGATGAGACGCGGCGTGAGGCGTCCGACGTGGTGCTGCTCAGCTCAAGGGGCGGCACGAAGATGGAACGCACCTTCCTGTCATCGCTGGTCCGACCGGGCATTGGATATGAAAACTGGGTATCCCGTTCCAACTTCCCCGCGCTGAACCTGGTATCCACGGGTCCTGACGAGATGTCCATGTACGTGGTGCAGCGCTATGCCCAGGAAGACGTGCACCTCAGGCGATACACCTTCCGGACCGACGGCCTGGCCTCTGTACAGGCCGGCCATGAGGGAGGGTACGTGTTGACAAAGCCCATCACGTTTTCCGGGAACAGGCTACAGGTCAACTATTCCACATCCGCGGCAGGTTCGTTGCGAGTGGAGCTCGCCGATCTGCAAGGAAGGCCCATACCCGGCTTCTCCGCATCCGATTGCATCGAGATGGTCGGCAACGAGCTGGCAAGGACGGTTCGCTGGGCGGCAGGCGACGCACTGGATGCATGGAAGGAAAAGCCTGTGCGTCTGCGGTTCCTTCTCAAGGATGCCGACCTATTTTCCTTCCAATTCAACACCCTCTCGGAATGAATCTCAAGATGCCGCGATGGTGAAACGAAAGCCAATCCATCTTGGGGAAACCACACCCCGGGAAGCGCCAACGACCGCCCACGGTGGAGACCATTTATCCCTCCCCCCTATCAGCCTTTCGTCCATCCGTCTCCCGCTATGGGAAGGACCCCAAATGGGCGGGTATCCTTATTTGACGCTACCCATCGTATCAGGCAGCCGACTCCGAAAGATTCTCAAAACCGGGTACAGTTCTCAAATCTCCACCAGGTTCTCAGGATAGCCGGGGCTTCTGAGAACCGGGGGAGTGCTCGCAACTTTCAGGAGACCGCTTCTTAGTTTTTTCCCAGTACTCAGTTGGGGGGATCCACCTCACAAGGTCATGACGACAGAGTCCATACAGATGGACAGACATCGAGTCTGCAGACCTGTCCTTCGGAAAAATGCCTGACGAACTGTGAAAAATAAAAGACCCGATGGTTCGGCCGATCATTCAAAGATGGCCGAGCGTTTCGTCTCACAAAGGAATACCGAAGGCGGAACCCGTGCGTTGCAGATCCTCCCAGACGGATGGCGGCAGGGGTATCCCTTCCTTCCGACGGACGGGGATGATGACCTTCTCCTGTCCCTCGACCGTCCTGGCGGACCGGAAGCGGCGGATCCAGCGGTCCATGTCGGCCCGGAACCCTTCCTCCGGCCGAAAGGCATCGACGCGCATGGCGCCGAGGAAATGGCCGAGGCCCAGTCCCGGCTGCCCCTCCGGCATGGGCACGTAGGCGGGGAAGGGGGGTACCCAGGGCCCGAAATTGGCGCCACCCAGGACGCCCGACCAGATGTCCACGATGGCTCCGAGTGCATATCCCTTGTGGCTGCCATGCTCCCGGTCACCTCCCAGCGGGAGAAGGGCGCCGCCTGATTTGAGGGCATCCGGGTCGGTCGTGGTACGCCCCTCCGCATCCTGGATCCAGCCTTCTGGGGTTGCCATGCGTTTGCGCGACAGGATCTCGAGTTTCCCGTTGGCGGCCGTCGTAGTGGCCATGTCAGCCACGAATGGAGGCTCCTCGCCGGCCGGCACGGCCACGCAGATAGGGTTGGTACCCAGCAGCCTTTCCTTGGCGAAGGTCGGTGCCACCAGGGCGCTGGCGTTGGTCATGGCCATGCCGACCATGCCATGGCCGAGCGCCTGCATGGCATGGTGTGCGGCGATACCGAAATGGTTACTGTTGCGCACCGCCACCCAGCCCGTCCCGGCAGACTTGGCCTTCTCGATGGCGATGCGCATGGCCCGGGGCGCCACGACGAGTCCCAGTCCGGCATCCCCGTCCACCACCGCCGTCGACATGGTCTCGTGCACGACCCGAATGTCGG